>JALGVA010000187.1 GCA_029820295.1 Candidatus Zipacnadia bacterium | reverse complement strand
GCTGATGGCGTGGCTGTCGCGGCTCGGGCTGCCGGTGCGCGCGGCGGCGGAGGAGAACCTTCCCGAGGATCCCTTCGTCGATATCTTTGCCTGCGGCCTCGACGCGGCGCTGCCGCCCTCCGAGGTCGTGCGTTACGTGTATCGCGCCTTCCAGGCGTGGGCCGCGCGCGGCGGCCACGCGCGCCGCGACGATCAGACCGCGCTGGAGTTCCTGCACTCGCTCCCACCGCGCCTGCACCTGCCCGAGCAGGCGGTCGAGCGCCTCACGCGCGCCTACGTGCTGGCCACCTACAGTCCGCACGAAGTGAGCCAGGCGCAGGCGCGTGGCGCGCGCGAGACGTGGGTAATGTTGAGGCAGACGCTTGATGAAGTCGCCGCCGCGGCCGACCAGCCCGGCACACCCGGATGAGGTGACGATGATGAAGCACCCCGCGCGTGCCCTGTCCTGCCTGCTGTGCCTGCTGACGCTGTTCGCCCTGCCGCTGCTCGCCGCCGCCCAGGAGCCCGAGGCTCCCGCCACCGAGGCGGCCGGCGATCAGCCCGCCGACGCCGAGCCGGTGCTGCTGCGCGTGGCCTACCAGGAGGGTGAGACCCTCACCTACCGTATGGAACTCAACGGCGTGGGCTCGGTCCACGTGGCCGGGGCGGCCCAGGCCGTCGCGGTCAGCGGCACCATGGACATGAGCCTCGAGGTCGAGGAGATCGACGAGGACGGCAACTACGTGATCCTCACCACCATGGACGCCGCGGGTCTGAACGTGACCGTGGAGGGCCAGCCGGTGCCCATGACCCAGCGGCTTCCGAAGATGCGCACCACCATGTCGCCGCGCGGCGAGACCGTGGCCTTCGAGTTGATCGGCGGGGCCCAACAGACCGACATGCAGGCGCAGGTGGGGCAACTGCTCGCCGGCGAGAACTTCAAGCACCTGATGGCCCTGCAGAAGATCGCGACCTTCCCCGAGGAGCCGGTGGCGCCGGGCGCGGAGTGGGGCGGGGCGCCACCCGAGGAGGAGCAGGCCCCGGCGCAGGCCGAGGGCGAGCCGCAGTCCGAGATCACCACGGTCTACACCGCGAACCAGGAGTTCGATGGCGTGATGTGCGCGCGGCTGGAGAGCGATGCGGTGATCGCCGCCGGGGCGCTCGGCGAGATGGCCACCATGCTGCAGATGTCGGGCGAGACCACCACGCAGTCCACCACCTGGTTCGACTGCGCGGCCGGGCGCGTGCGCGGCTCGCGCGAGAACGCGCAGGTCAATCTGGAGCTGACCCTCCCCGCGGCCATGACCGGGGCCGAGGGCGAGTTCAGTATCTTCATGGAGATGGTCATCGACACCGACACCTGGCTGCTCCCCGCCGCGGAGTAGCAGCCGACAGGCGTTGGAGCACGCTCAGCGACGTTTCCGCGAGCGTACGCGCCACGGGGCCGGGCATCGGGATGCCCGGCCCCGTCATCTCTCATGCGTCCCGGCTTACCCCGCGGCAGGAACGATGCGTCCCTGGCCCGTGGGCTCGACGGTGCCCTGCCGGTCAACGAAGTCTACGATCAACTGCGCCATCTCGCCCGAGCCGCTGCGCCGGATGTCATCCTCGCCGAAGATGGTGAAGTAGCCCGAGCCGCCCTTGGCCAGCGAGTAGGGCATGGCCACCTCGTAGAGCGCATCGTCCTGCACCTCGGCGCCGCTCACCGTCAGTCGGGTGATGCGTTGGTTGCGCGCCTCCCGCGGATCGTAGTTCATGCTGATGCCCGAGACCTGGAGGAAGCCCGCGTTCGGCTGCGGGGCCCGTGAGACGCTGCGCTCAAGCATCTCGCGCAACTCCCGGCCGGTGAGATGCACGACCGCCCAGGTCTCGTTCGGCTGGGTGAGCAGCTCGCGCACCGCCGCCGGTGTCACCTCGCCGGCGGGGATGGTGCCACTCTTGAAGGAGACCGCGGGCACCACCGCCAGGGTGGTGTTCGCCGCCGCCGCCAGCGCATCCGCGGCCAGGTCGCCGAAGGACGTCTCCTCGCGCTGGGCGTTCGCGCTGGTCAGCTCGGTCGCCGTGGTACCCGCCAGCACCATGCCGGCGGCCAGCACCAGGGCCATCATGATCGCTGTGGTCCTCATTCGTCATCGCCCCTCCGCCCGGCAAACTCGAGAAGGTAGGGCCGGATGAACCGGTCGAGTTCGCCGTGCAACACGGCATCAACGTCGCCCGTCTCCACGTCCGTCCGATGATCCTTCACCATGCGATACGGCTGCATTACGTACGACCGGATCTGGCTGCCGAAATCGATACCCTTGCGCTCGCCACGCAGCGCCGCGACCTCCTCCTGCCGCTTGCGGCGCTGTTCCTCATACAGCCGCGCGCGCAGCAGGTTCATCGCCGTGCGCCGGTTCGCGTGCTGGCTGCGCTCATTCTGGCACTGCACCACGATCCCGGTGGGCAGGTGGGTGATGCGCACCGCCGAGTCGGTCTTGTTCACATGCTGCCCGCCCGCGCCCGAGGACCGGTAGGTGTCGATTCTCAGGTCCGCCGGGTCGATCTCGACGTCGGCGTCCTCGCCCACATCGGGCATCACATCGACCGACGCGAAGCTGGTGTGCCGGCGCTTGCTGGCGTCGAAGGGCGAGATGCGCACCAGTCGGTGCACGCCCGCCTCGGCGCGCAGGTAGCCGTAGGCCCACGGGCCCGAGATCTCGAAGGTCACGTTGCGGTAGCCTGCCTGGTCGCCGGCCACCGCCGACAGCACCTCGAACTTGTAGCCGTGCGCCTCGGCGTAGAACCGGTACATATCCAGCAGCATCGCGGCCCAGTCGCACGCCTCGGTCCCGCCCGCGCCGGCGGTGATCACCATGATCGCGTCCGACGAGTCGTAGGGCCCCGACAGCATCGCCAGCAGCTCGAGGCGCTCGAAGCTCGCCCGCGCCTCACGCAGCCCCCGCTCGATTTCGCCCGCGACGCTGTCGTCCTGCTCCTCGACGCCCAGCTCCGCCAGCGTGGCGAGGTCTTCCACGTCGGCCCGCAACTGCTGCCAGGGTTCGACGACCTCCCGCACGGCGGTGATCTGCTGCATGTGCTTCTGCGCGGCCTCAGGATCGTCCCAGAACGTCGGGTCCTCGGTCTGCGTCACCAGCTCGGCGAGTTCGTCCTCGCGCCGGGACAGGTCAAAGACGATCCCACGCTTGCTCGACTGTATCCTTTAGACCCCGCGCATCGTCCTGCAGTTCCGACAAGGTCACGATCTTGCCCTCCGATCTGTCACCGGGCGCACGTCTCCTACTTGCCCAGACAGCAGTGCTTGTACTTCTTGCCGCTCCCGCACGGGCACGGGTCATTGCGCCCCGGCTCGCGGGCGGCGACATAGGTCCGCCCCTTCTCGGTCATCTCCTCGGCGGCCTCGGTCATAGGCGTGGCGACATCCTCGCCCTGCGCCTGAACCTGCGCGCGCGCCTCGGCCTCGGCCGCGTCCGGCACCTCCGCCTGCCCGGTCTCCATCCCGCGCACCGCCACGTCCTGCTGCTGCGCCGCCACCTCAGTGAGCAGCACCGCCCGCGTCATGTCCTCGGCGATGCCCTGCAGCAGCGACTGGAAGAGCGCGTGCGCCTCCTTGGTGTACTCCAGCAGCGGGTCACGCTGGCCGTAGGCGCGCAGGTAGATGCCCTCGCGCAGGAAGTCCATGTCCTTGAGGTGCTGCATCCACCGCATATCGATGATGCGCAGCAGCCAGCTTCGCTCGATGCGTCGCATCAGCTCGGAGCCGACCGCCTGCTCCTTGGCGTCATACAGTTCGCGGGCGCGCTGCTTGAGCATCTCCGCCTGAGTCTCGCGGTCGCCCTGCTCCAGCTCGTGCGGCTCCACCAGCTCCCCCAACCCCGGCACCGCCTCGTCCAGCGCCGAGTGGTAGCGCCGCAGCCAGATGTGCTGGCAGACGTCCTCGATGGCCGCGCGCCGGTCGAACGGCTCGAGGCGCAGCAGCTCCGCCGCCGGCAGCGCGCCCTCGATCCCCGGGACCTGCGAGGCCTGCAGCGCCGCGCTGGCGGCCTTCTCGGTCAGCTCGTCCTGGCGCTCGGCCTCGTCCAGGGCGGCCAGCACCTGTTCGGCCCAGCGCGCGGGCAGCTCCGGGTCGCCGAAGGTCTCCAGGCGCTCCTGCACGGTCTGCTCGACCATCGCCAGCACGGCCTCTTCGATGTCCTCGCCCTCGAGCACGCGCCGGCGCTGGTCGTAGATCAGCGAGCGCTGCACGTTCATCACGTCATCGTACTTGAGCGTGTTCTTGCGCATGTCGAAGTTGCGCGCCTCCACCTTCTCCTGGGCGCGCTCGATCGAGCGCGACACCAGCCGCGCCTCGATCGCCTCCTCCTCGGGCCACCCGCCCATGAGCAGGCTGAAGCGGTCGGGCGCGAACAGGCGCATCAGCTCGTCCTCGAGCGAGACGTAGAAGCGTGACGAGCCCGGGTCGCCCTGGCGGCCCGAGCGGCCGCGAAGCTGGTTGTCGATGCGCCGGCTCTCGTGGCGCTCGGAGCCCAGCACGTGCAGGCCGCCCACGCTCTTGACGAACTCGTACTCTTCCGGGTTGACCTCCTCGCCCTCGTCGGGCTTGCCGCCGAGCACGATGTCCACACCGCGGCCGGCCATGTTGGTGGCGATGGTGACCGCGCCGCGGCGCCCCGCCTCGGCGATGATCTGCCCCTCCCGCTCGTGCTGCTTGGCGTTGAGCACGTTGTGGGGGATGCCCTCGGAGATCGCCTGGTGCAGGCGGTCGCGGTAGCGCGGCAGCAGCGACTCGTCGGTGTTCTCGTCCACCGAGCCCACCAGGCGCAGCATCCGGTCGATGTTCTCGGGCGCCAGGGGGTCGGGCGTTATCTCCAGCGCGCGCAGGATCTTCACCGTCTCGGCGCGGCTCATCTGCGGAATAGGCGTGCGCAGGGCCGCGAAGTACTCCTCACGCGTCTGCTTGTCGAGGTCCCGGGCGCCGTTGTGCAGCTCATCGAGGCCGAGCCAGGCCAGCGTATGCAGGTTGAGGCGCTCGGCGCTCATGCGCGCGCTGATGCGCTCGGACACATCCACCGAGCGCGAGCCCACCAGCGTGGGCTGCTCGCGCACGAAGCAGTCGATGATCTCGTTGACCACGCCCCGGAACTTGGCCTCCTCGGTCTTGAAGACCACGTCGGGGTGGTCGATGCGCACCACCGGCCGATTGGTGGGGATCACCACCACCGGCATGCCGTAGATGGTGCGGAACTCGTCCTCCTCGGTCTTGGCAGTGCCGGTCATGCCCGCCAGCTTGTCGTAGAGCTTGAAGAAGTTCTGGTAGGTGATGCTCGCCACGGTCTGCCGGGCCTGCTGGACACGCACGCCCTCCTTGGCCTCGATCGCCTGGTGCAGGCCGTCGGCGTAGCGCCGTCCCGGCTGCAGGTGGCCGGTCAGCTCATCGACGATGACCACCTCGGGCTCGCCCTCCTGCCGCACCACCACGTAGTCGTCATCAATGTGGTAGAGGCCGTGGGCCTTGAGCGAGTTCTGCACGTGGTGCTTGATCTCGATGTACTCGGGGTTCTCGAGGTTGTCGATGCCCAGCGCGCGCTCGACCTTCTGCTGCCCCCGGGCGGTCAGCGCTACCTGGTGGAACTTCTCGTCGATCATGTAGTCGGCGTCGGGCTCGATCTTGCGGCCGTCGGGGCCCTCCTCGGGCTCCTCATGGGTGCCCTGCAGGCGGCGCACGATCTGGTCGATGGCCTCGTAGTACTGCTCGGATTGCTCCGGGGTGCCGGAGATGATCAACGGCGTGCGCGCCTCATCGATAAGGATGCTGTCCACCTCGTCGATGATCGCGTAGTACAGGTCGCGCAGCACCAGCCGCTCGGGGGTGCCCGCCATGTTGTCGCGCAGGTAGTCGAAGCCCAGCTCTGAGTTCTCGACGTAGGTGATGTCACACAGGTACATCGCGCGGCGTTCCTCAGCGTTCATACCGTGCTGGATGTGCCCCACGGTCAGGCCCAGGAACTCGTAGAGCCGGCCCATCCACTCGGCCTGCCAGCGCACCAGGAAGTCGTTGGTGGTGACCAGATGCGCGCCGCGGCCCGCCAGCGCATTCAGGTACAGCGGCATGGTCGCGGTGAGCGTCTTGCCCTCACCGGTCTTCATCTCCGCGACCTTGCCCTGGTGCAGCACGGCCGCGCCCATCACCTGCACGTCGAAGGGGCGCATGCCCAGCACGCGCTTCGAGCCCTCGCGCACCACCGCGAACGCCTCCGGCAGGATGTCGTCGAGGGTCTCGCCCTGCTCCAGCCGGTGACGGAAGTGATCCGTACGGCCGTACAGCTCGCCGTCGCTGAGCGCCTCCATCTCGGGCTCCAGCGCGTTCACCTGCTCCACGATGGGCCGCAGGCGTGCCAGCTCCCGCTCGTTGACGTCAAAGACTCGCTTCAGTATACCTATCACGGTGTCTCTCTCGCCCCACTTGTCGGTTGTGGCTCTGTCCGCTCCGTCGCCGCCTCGTCCTCGGGTGCGAGGCCGCTCAGCAGGTCGATGCCCTCGATCCGGTCCCAGTAGCGCGGCACGCCCTCCTCGACCGAGCGCTGCGGCGGCGGCTCGAAGTTACCGAACAGCCCGTTGACCTCAAGCCCGATGCGCACGCCCCCGCCCAGGTCATGGTAGCCGGCGGTCCAGGTCAGGCATTCGGTGCGCCGGCGCAGCTCGATGGTGTAATCGCGCAGATCGCCGCGATCGAGGTCATAGCGCCCCCACAGGCGCGTGCCCCACATGGCGCTGAAGTCCACCGTCGCCCCGCCGGTCAGCTCCGTCTCGATGTCGATGTCATCGAAGTCGAAGGGCGTGGCGCCCTCGACCGCGTAGTGCGCGGCCTCGGCCCACAGGCTGAGCCAGTCGGTGACCTCGGCGCCGCCCCCCACGCCGGCCTCCAGCCAGCCGTAGTCCTCGCCGTCGCCGTACCACGATTGACTGCCGCCCACCCACCACCACGCGCCCGCGCGGTCGTCGCTCGCCGCCGGGTTGCCCAGGTAGCGCGCGCCCACGCGCAGGCGGCTTTCAGTCAGGTCCGCGTCACCGGCGATGTCGGGGTCTTCCCGCTGAGTGTACCGCCCGACCAGCACCTCTGTCTCCACCCGCCCGCCGCTCCAGCCGGCACCGTCCCACGCGGCCGCCAGGCCCACCTCGGGCAGCCGGTCGATAGTGGCGGTGCGGTCGAGATCGGAACGGATGTCCTCCTCATATGTGACGTTCACTAACGGCACAAAGTTGCCCCACTCACGGCTGGCGTGCAACTCGCCGCGGATTCCCCGCCGCTGGGTCAGCTTGAGGCTCACCGAGCCGTCGAAGGGCATCTCGAGCCGACGCATGCCCCACGTCCATGCCAGACGGACGCCGTCGCGGCTGGAGTACGTTGGGATCAGGGCGTAGACCGGCGAGATCCGGCCGGGATCGCCGGTGAAGTTCCAGTCGATGCGGGGCAGCAGTGGGATCCGGGTCTCGTAGAGCTGCAGCGCTCCGCCCCAGACGCTGATGTCCATCGTGTCGGGATGGTACTCGATTCGGTCCACCTCGAGCATGTACTCCGGGTCGAGGCTCGGGCAGGTGGTGAAGCGCCCGTCAGTGATGTAGACCACCGAGTCCTCGGCGCTGATCTCGCGCGCGTAGGCGTAGCCCCAGATGCGCTCACCGGCCGGGTTCTGGAAGGGTAGCATCACCCCTCCGCGCCGGAGTGAGTACTCGGCGGTGCGCATGTTGTAATGGACCGATTCGCCGGCGAGCGCCCCCTCGGCGGTGATGATCTCGACGTCGCCGAACAGCTCGAAGCGCCCGGTCTCGAGGTCGCCTTCGATGTAGCCGGCGTGCATCCTGACGTAGCGCGACGGGTCATCGACGACCTGGCCGAAGATGCGGGCGTGGCCGGAGAGGGTGACGTAGCGGCGGTCGTACGAGAAGTCGATCTGATCGGCGGTTACCTTGGCGCTGACTACCTCCGCCACCGCAGCGGCGGCGGCCGCGACGGCCACCGCCACAGTCATCACGATGGTCAGTGTCAGCGCCCGTCCGGATCGCCGCCTGTGCCTGTCCCGCTCCCGATCCGCCCTGGGCGGCCTCCGTGAACCTCTCAGCGCTCTCGCCTTTTCGCCCGGGATTCGCCTCGTAGCGGCCGTATTGCCGTCCGAAGATTATAGCACACGCCCCGGAGCACAGGCAAACGGCCGGAGGCGGGGGTGTGAATCCGGAACGTCGGTATGAGCGAGGGTTGACGCGGAGCGGGCGGCAACTGCCTCCTCCCCCGACCCGATCCTTTGCATTATCCACACTTCGTGCGCGGCCGGTACGTCTGGGCCGTACGTTGTTGTCGTACGGAGGAGCTGCCCGAGCGTCGGACGCGCAGCGTCCGCGCGAGGGTGAGGCGCGCCGGCGCCTCAGCTTCCATGCCGGCCCGGCCGTTGCGTCGTGTGCCGTTGGCGCTGCGGCCGTGCGC
>JALGVA010000046.1 GCA_029820295.1 Candidatus Zipacnadia bacterium | reverse complement strand
CGGGTGTGCGGCGGGGGTGGCGGCCAGCTCGCGCGCGATCAGCACGAAGCTCGGGTGCTCGTCACGCAGCCGGATGCGGTCCAGGGCCAGCGCCAGCTCGTAGAGCGTGTTGCCGCCGATCGCCGGGTAGGCCTCGATGAGCGCCGTGTCTTCGGGGATGCTCGCCAGCTCCTGCTCAACCTCAGCGGCGGAGCGCATACCCGGCCGGTCGAGCCGCTTGAGGCGCACGGTCTCGCCCGAGCGCCCCAGCGCCGCCGCCACGGCCTCGACATCCTCCTCGGTCGCGCCCAGCAGAACCTTGGGGTCGACGAACTCCGACCCCAGACGGCGCTCCAGCCGCATCATGCGGATGGCCTCGGCCACCGAGGTGACGCCGAAGTTCGCGAGCACGAAGTCGTCGAAGCTGAGTTCACGGCGCAGCTCCTCGAGCAGGTTGGGCACGCCCGCGCAGAAGAAGTTGGCGCACTTGGCGGGCTTGGCGTCGGCACAGATGCAGCCGAGGTCGTCGAGGTAGAACAGGCATGGCGGCGGCGCGATGCGGCGACCGTGGAAGCGGAAGCTGGCCTCATCGCCGGACAGGTTCACCAGCGCGCCCAGGCCGCCGGTGAAGCGCGAGAGCGCGTTGAGGGTGTTCGAGCGGATGGCCGAGAACATGAGCAGGCGCCGCAGCTCGTCGAGTGTCAGGTCGAAGTCGCTGCGCAGCCAGGCGACGAACTCGGCCCAGTCGCGCACGCTGGCGCGCAGCGCCGCGATGTCGTTGGCGCGGTCGTCGGGCTGGGACGCCGCCAGCAGCTCGGTCACGTGCTGGACGACGCGCAGGTCCACGTCGAGGCGGTCGGCCACGCGCCGCAGTCCGCTGCGCACCCGCGCCTCGAACTCCGGGTCGAGCAGCATGCCGCGCAGCAGCCGCCGCAGGTCCTGGCCGCCCATCATCGTCATCTGCTTGCAGCACTTGTTCTCGCACGCGCCGCAGACGGAGTCGATGACCGCCTGGCGGCGGCGGCTGGACTCGCGGATCCTGCTGACGAGTTCCTCGCCGGTCATGGCGCGCTTCCTCTCGATCGCCCGGCCGCGCGACTCAGGCGCCGGTGGCGAACTCCTCGACGAACGACTCGTTCACGGTCACGCCCAGCCCCGGGCCCTCGGGCACCACCACGAAGCCGTCTTCGAGGCGCAGCGGTGGGTCGAGCAGGCGCTGGTCCACCACCGTGGGCGTGGCCTCGATCTCCGTCATCAGGCAGTTGGGGAGCGTCACCGCTGCATGTGCCGAGGCGATGGCCCCCAGCCGCGAGATCCAGTTGTGCGGGCTGACGCGCACGCCGAACCACCGCGACAGCTCCGCGGTCTTCACCAGCCCGGTAATGCCGCCGCACAGGCGCACGTCGGGCATGGCCACGTCGAGCGCGCCCACGCGCAAGGCCTCGAGGAAGGCGCCCGGCGAGCGCAGGCGCTCGCCACCGGCGATGGGCGTGTCGAGGGCATGGCGCAGCGCCACGTAGTCGCTCCAGTCGCCCGGCGGGAGCGGCTCCTCGTACCAGAACGCCTCGTGCCGGTCCAGTGCCGCGCCGACCTCCATCGCCGCGGCCCGGTCCGTGCCCGCCTGGTTGGCGTCCACGAGCACGGGCACCTGCGGCCCCACCGCCTCGCGCACCGCTTCGAGCACCGCCAGGTCGCGCTCGAGCCCGGCCCCGAACTTGATCTTGAGCGCGTGGAAGCCGCGCTCGAGCAGTTCGCGCGCCTTGCGGGCGGCGATGTCGGGCTCCTCAAGGTAGATGCCGAGGGCGTAGGCGTCGAGGCGCGCGAGGCGCCGACCGCCGAGCATGCGGTAGACCGGCATCCCCGCGGCGCGCCCCGCCAGGTCCCACAGGGCGACGTCGATGGCGCTCAGTGCCGCGGCGCCGCCGGGGAGGGGCTGCTTCATGCCGGTGAGCCGATCGACCATGCGCTCCCACAGCGCGCCGCGATCGAGAGGGTCAGCGCCGCAGACGACGGGGCCGAGCGTGGCGATGGCCTCGTCCACCTCGGCGGCGTCCGCCCACCACGCCTCCCCCCAGGCAACGGAGCCGTCATCGCAGGCAACGCGCACGAGGTGGATGGTGAGCGCCTCGGTAAGCGGACGGGCCGCCGAAGCCGGGATGGGGGCGTCGAGCGGTACCAGCAGGTGGCGCGGCTCGACGGTCGTGATGGTCATCTGCGCAGTCACCAGCTCCATCTGCCGCGCCGCAGGCCGTCGCCCGCCGGAGCGGTGACGCGCGGCATCAGGCGGCCATGCGGTAGCCGACGCGCGGGACGGTCACGATCAGCTCGGGGCGCGATGGGTCGCGCTCGATCTTCCTGCGCAGCCGGGCGATGTGCACGTCCAGCGTGCGCGTCGAGATCGACTCGTCGAGGCCCCAGACCTTCGCCAGCAGGTCCTCGCGCCGCATCAGCTCGCCGGCGCCGCGGGCCAGCTCGCACAGCAAGTCGAACTCGCGCGGCGTGAGCGCCACGTCGCGACCGCACACGCTCACGGCATGGCGCTCCCGATCCACGACGACCTCCCCCGCCCGGATCACGCGCGACCTCACGCCGCGGTACTCGATGATCCGCCGCAGCAGCGCCCGCACGCGCGCCACCAGCTCGTCCGGGCCGATCATCGACGGCACGAAGTCGTCGGCCCCGGCGCGCACCACCTCCACGGCCGAGACGCGAGCGGGATGGCCCAGGCCGATCACCGCTGCCCCCGTTGTCGCGTGCACCCGCCGGCATATCTCAGCGGCCGAGCCGTCGCCATGATCCAGCTCGACGACCGCGACGTCAGGCCGCGTCACGTTTTCAGCCGCCAGCGCAGCCTTGGAGTCCGCAAAGACATCCACGGCAATGCGCCGATCCTCGAGGCCACGGGCGGTGCGCTCGCGCGTGTCGCCCGGGGCCATCATCAGCCAGACTCGTGCGGACATGGGGCATCCCTCGCGGTCGAGTTGGGCTTCGGGCACGGGAGACCGGGAGGGGTGCCCGCGGGTCGGCTTACTTACACCTCGCCCTGCTCGCGGCGCTCCATGAACTCGAGGACGTCCGACAGGTGGAAGCGCCGCTGGTTGCCGGGCGTGCGGAAGCAGTTGAGCAGTCCGCGATTCGTGTAACGGCGCACCGTCGTCGGGCACACGTCCAGCAGCAGTGAGGCCTCACGCAGCGTCAGCGTCGGGTCGAGCAGGCGCTGCACCAGCTCCTGGCGCGTCTCGCTGGCCCGCCGCGGCCGCTCCTCGTCCTCTTCCTCGACGGGCTCTTCGATCTCGATGGGCAACTGCTTCTGCCGAGCCTGCAACTGACGCACGCGCTCGCGGATGCTCTCCCCTGCGCGCTCGAGTTCCTCGTGCAGGGAGGACAGCACCTTCTCCCGCTCTCTGTCGGTACTCTCGGCATCGGCCGGCGGCGCTTGAGCCGCGGGCGCGGGCTCGGCTTCCTCGACGGCCGGCTCGTCGGCCGCCTCCTCCTCGGGCTCTGCCACCAACTCGGCCTGATCGGTTGCGGTCTCGACCGCGTCCTCGGCTTCCCGCTCTTCGGCGGCCAGCTCGGCGCCCTCCTCCTCGTTGGAGGTGGGCTTCACCTGCTGGTTGCGGTAGCGGATCCACTCGTGCATCAGCATGACAACTGTGCCCCTTCCGGTGGAGCGCGTCGGTGCGCGCTCATCGCCGCAGGTAGGCGATCAGCCACATCAGCCCGCTGAGGGCCAGGCTGAGTACGATCATAGTTGCCAGCGGCAGGTAAAGCGTAAAGCCCGGCCGCCGGATGACGATGTCTCCGGGCAGCAGTCGCCCCTCGGGAGCGAACCGGCCCAGCACGACCAGCAGCACCCCCGCGGCGAGCGCAACGGCCCCCACGATGATGAGCACGCGCCCCATCTGCTCCATCATCCGGCGCCCGCCTAGCCGCCCGGCCCGGCGCGCAGGCCGTTGAACTCGGCCATCGCGTCCCGCTGGCGCATGGTGGCGCGCTCCCGCATGGCGTCGTCGCCCAGGTCCAGGTACGACAGCGCCGCCACCGTGGCCTCGACCGCGAGCGAGTAGGCGTACTGCCTGCGCGCGTGCTCGGCGCGCAGTCCCTCGGGCGGGCGCACGCTGTCGGCGAAGCTCATCGCCTCCTGGAGCTGTGCGCGCACCTCGCTCAGGCGGCGGTAGACCATCTCGCGCTCGCCGATGCCATCGCGAGCGTACTCCTCGAAGGCGCTCCAGCCGGAGGTGAGCGCCTCGTGCACGGAGTTATCCGCGGCGGCCATGACGTCGAGGTAGCGCCGCCGCACCATGCTGGCGCGCGACTGACTCAGCTCGGCGGCGCGCAGGTAGCACGTAAGGGCATTGCGGTTGCGCCCGGCGCCCGCGTAGAGGTCGCCCAGGCGCTCAAGCGCCGCCGCCTGCGCCTCGCCCGAGGTGACCGCGACTACCTGCAGCAGCGCGGCCTCGGCCTGCTCGAAGTTGCCCTCGAGCTGGTGCAGCTCGGCCAGCAGCACCAGCAGCGACGGGTCGCTCTGTCCGGCCCTGATCGCGTCGCTGAGCAGCGCAATGCCCTTGCGGCGATGGCCGTGATCGCGGTAGACGCGCGCCAGCCCGAGCGATGCGCTGACGTTCATCGGGTCTACGGCCAGCGCCTGCCGGTAGTGATCGATGGCGTTCTGCCACAGCCCGCGCTCGGCGAGCATCCCTGCCAGCCACACGCGCGCTTCGACGAGTTCGGGGTCGAGCGCGACCGCGCGCTGCAGGTCATCGAGCGCCTCGTCGCGGAGCTGCAGCGCCACGCGCACGCGCGCGCGCAGCAGGTACATCTGTGCGGTCGGGCCGCTTTCGTTGGCGACTTCACGCAGCAGGATCGCGGCGCGCTCGTAGTCACCGCGCTCGTAGGCCGCACGCGCCGCGCCCAGGGGATCGTCGGTCGGGCCGGCGGGCTCGCCTCCGGCCTCAGGAGCGGCGGGCGTCTGCTCGCCCTCGACGGGCGGCTCGTCGGTGGCGGGCGTTTCCGCGGCGGGGACGGCAGGCGGGACGGTGTCCTCGTCCGCGGCGGGCGCCGGAGCGGCGGCCTCGCCGGTGTCCGCCGCCACGACCGGCTCATCGTCCGCTTCGCGCGGCTCGCCCACCTCGGCCATCAACGCCGCGAGGCGCCCGGCAACGGCGGCTGCGAGGTCCTCCGCGCTGTGCGTCACCGGCGCCTGGCACGAGCCGGACGCGGAGGCCCCCCCGCGCGCCACGAGCATCGCCTTCGGCGCCTCGGCAGATCCGGAGGCGCCGATCGCGACCAGCGCCACGTAATCGAGGCGCAGGCGGGCGGCGAGACGGTCGAGGACAGTCGCGAGGGGCGTCCAGTCATCGGTGGCGGTCACGGCGGGCAGGGACGCGCCGGTGGCGCTCAACAGCGGGGAGGCGTCATGCAGGAAGACCGCCTGCAGATCCATGGCGACCAGCTCGCCCACAAGCGCGTCGGCGAACAGCGCCTCATGCTCAGCGAGCCGCTCCCCGGCGGGGGCCACCATGAGCCCGACGGTGCGTGCCGGCTGCCCGGCCGCGCTGAGCGCGCACCCGCCCAGCAGCGCCAGCAACGCGGCCAGCCCGAGCGCGGCACGCGAGTGCCTCAACACGCTCACTGCCCCTCCGCGGCCTCGCACAGGCTGCGGGCGCGCTCGCACGCCTCGATGGCGGCCTCGTTCACCTGGCGATTGCCCGGATTGCTCTCGGTGTCGGAGCGGTACGCCTCAATCGCCGCGCCGTAGAGTTCGGACGCGCGCTCGCAGTCGCCGCCGGCACGTGCCTGATCGGCCTGGCTGCGCAGTTCCGCGGCCTGCGAAGCCCCCAGGCTGCGGGAGGCCGTCGGCGGCTGCTGTTGGCTCCCCTGCGGTGGGGCGTCGCTCACCCAGATCGAGATCTCGCCGCGCGGCTCGGGCTCGGGCGCGGGTTCGCCGGTCTCCTCCCCCTGATCCTCGGCGGCGGGTTGGCCACCGCCCTCGTCGGGGACATCCAGCGGCCCGAAGGGCACCGGCTCGGTGGTTCCGGTGCCGGTGCCGGTCGCCTGCTGCCCGCCGACAACGCGCTCGGTGGAGACGATCGGCGGGCGCGTCGCCGGCGTGCGCGACTGCCGGGTCTGCGGCTGGTCGAGCGCGTCGGGCGCCGGCGTGCGCTTGCCGATGGGCACAGGCAGGAACGGGTTCGGGCCGGTCGACGGCAGCACATCGGCGAGCCGGGGCACGGGCCGGGGGATGTCCGCGTAGCCGCCGGGCGACTGCGCCATGGCCGACTTGCGCCGCGCCCAGCGCAGCAGCTTCTCGGCCTCCTCGTCGCCGGGCCGCAAGCGCAGCGCCGCCTGGAAGGCGTCAACCGCGGCGCCGTAGTCGCCGGTCTCCATCGCCTGCTCAGCCACGGCCATCTGCCGGTCGTACGCTCGCTCGGCCTGGCGCGCGCTGTGCACGCGCAGGCCGACGGCGGTCAGGATCATCAGCACGAAAAAGGCCGCCGCCGCCGCCGCGATCCAGGGCGCGAAGCGCAGCACCGGACTCTCCCCGGCCTCGTCGAACTCCTCCCCCTCGGGGCGCGATGCCCCGCCGGTCTCGTAGAGCGCCTCCAGCTTCTCCCGCTCAACGTTGCGCCCCGGGTCAAGCTGCAGCACGCGCCGGTAAGCCCCCGCCGCCGCCACCGTGTTGCCGCGCTGCTCCTCGGCCATGCCCAGCAGCGAGTACGCGCCGACCAGGTCCGGGGCGAGCGAGATCGCCTCGCGGCAGTCCATGGCCGCACCATCGGCGTCGCCCCGGCCCAGCTTGGCCGAGGCATCGCGCAGCAGCCGCTCGGCCTCCGGAACCGGCGCGGCCGCCGGCGCCTCCGACGGCTCCATCACCATCGTCTGCTCCGGCGCGCCCTCGGCGACGATGTCGCCCTCGACCGGGTCGATGCGGTCCGTGTCCTGACCGGGCACGCCCCCCGGCGCGGCCTCCGCCCGCAGCTCGGCGCCACAGCGGACGCAGAAGGTGGCCTGCTCGGCGTTGCGTGCTCCGCACTCCGTGCACTGTGCCATGGCAATCAACACCGTGAGAGGATGGCAGTGGAGCTTTGTCGCAGTTTCACAACCAATATTGCACACTACCTCAAGGATAACTTACCGCAAACCCGATGGGCTGTCAAGCAACGGGGCGCACGACCGCTCGTGCGCCCCGCATGGCCCTCAAGCGGCTCACGGCAGACCTCAGAGGACGACCTTGGTGAGCGGGTACTCGATGATCCCCTGGGCCCCGGCGGCCCTCAGCGCGGGGATCAGGTCCTTGACCATCGCGGTGTCCACGATGGTCTCAACGGCCACCCACGGCTCGCCGCCGTTGGCCAGCGGAGACACAGTCGGGTTCTTCAGCGCGGGCAGCGCGGCGATGACCGCCGGCAGGTCCGCCTCCCGCGCGTTCATCTTCAGTCCGACCCTCGTCTCGGCCGCCAGCGCCGCGTTGAGCAGCAACGAGATGGTCTCGATCTTCTCGCGCTTCCACGGATCGGCCCAGGCCTCCTGATTCGCCACGAACTTCGTGCATGACTCGAAGAGGGTCTCGATAATGCGCAGGTTGTTCGCGCGCAGCGTGCTGCCGGTCTCGGTGCCCTCGATGACCGCATCCACCAGGTCGGGACACTTGGCCTCGGTGGCGCCCCAGGAGAACTCGACCTCGGCCTCGACGCCATGCTCGGCCAGCCAGCGCCGGGTCACATCGACCAGCTCGGTGGCGATGCGCTTGCCCTGCAGGTCCTGTACGCCGTTAATGTCGGAGTTCTCGTGCACCGCGAGCACCCAGCGGTAGGGGCGCATGCCGCCCTTGGCGTAGATCAGGTCGCTGACCTCGACGAGGTCGACGTCGCGCTCGAGGATCCAGTCGTAGCCGGTCAGGCCACAGTCGAGCACGCCGTGGTCGATGTACAGCGGCAGCTCCTGGGCGCGCAGCAGCACGCCCCACAGCTCGGGGTCGCCCAGGTCGGGCGAGTACGCGCGCTCATCGACGGTGACGGAGAAGCCGGCCTTGCGGAACAGCTCGACGGTCGAGTTCTGCAGGCTGCCCTTGGGGAGCCCGATGCGAAGCTGCCTGTCGGACATCAGTGGTCACTCCTCGGTGTCGGTCTCGCCCGCACCGGCACCGGCGCAGGCCTCGGTCAACATCTCGGCGGTCGGCAGGCCGGCGGCCTCGTCCCCGGTCCCCGACCAGATGAAGCGCACTCCGGTCCGGATAAACCAGAGGCTGAGCACCACCAGGGCCGCGCCGGAGACGAGGACCAGCCAGGTGTATACGGCGGGCGACAGCCAGTTCGCCCCGGTCACGATGATCAGGCCCACAAGCGCATACCATACGAAGTCCGACAGCTCGTGGCCGAGGTAGAAGGTAACGTATTCGCCGATGCTGCACGGCGCGGCATGGGCGAGCTGACCACTGCCGATCGTCGCCCACCACCCGATGAAGTACGGGTTCTGGATGCAGACGAAGGCGCCCTGCAGCATCAGCAGACCCCACGGTAGCGCCTCAGCGGCGCCCCCGCTGGCGAGCGACACCGTGCCCGCGTCCACCATCATGGTGACGCCCATGTACGCCAGAAAGGCGCCGCCGACCATGCCGATGCCACCACGCAGCGCCGGGCGCTGCAGCACCGGCCGCAGACCGGCTATGAGCAGGAGCACCACGATGACCTCGAGCACCGCATGCCCGCCGACGATGGCCCAGACGGCCGCCATGCCGTACCTCGGCACCTGGCCGAGGACGAGCGTGAGCATGGGCCCGGGCATCATGGCGCCCGAGAAGCCGGTGACGAAGGCGATGCCGAAGATGCGGCCGATCTTCATGGGCGGCGCGGGTCCATCCGGTCGGGCGGCCCCGCGGCCTCCTCGAGCATGCGCAGGAGGCGGGGGGCGTAGTAGATGCGGTTGCGCCGACGCTCGCCGAACTGCTCGACGAGCCCGAACTCCATCAGCGTGTCCAGCAGGTTGCGCGCGGTCTGGCCGCTGACCCCCATCACAGCCGCGGCCCGCGGCGCCGTGACGAACGGGTTGCCGAGCAGCAGGTCGAGCAGCACCGGCAGGTTCGGCGACCGGCTCTCCTCGCGCAGCCGCCGGCGCAGCTCATCGCGCAGCTTCGCCGCGGCCCGAAGCGTCCGCGTCGCGACGCCGGCCTGCGCGACGACTCCCGCGAGGAAGAACGTGAGCCAGCCCTCAACCTCACCGTCGCGGCCGACCGCGAGCAGGCCGTCGTAGTAGTCGCCGCGGTGGGCCTCGATGAACGGGCTCAGGCACAGCAGCGGCCCCGGCAGCACTCCGCGCGCGCACAGCAGCAGCGTGATCAGCAGCCGGCCGATGCGGCCGTTGCCATCCTCGAACGGATGGATGGCCTCGAAATGCCAGTGCATCAGCGCCGCCTGGACCAGCGGCGGCAGGCCGCGCGGTGGCTCGCGCAGGAAGTCCGCGAGACCGGCCATCAGCCCGGGAACGTCGCCGGGCGGCGGCGGGATGTAGCTGGCGAAGGCGATCCCGGCCGGCGGCCCGATGTGCACCTGATCGCGCCGGAACTGCCCCGGTGAGCGCACCGCGCCACGCACGCCGCGCACCAGTATCCCGTGGAGCGCCTGGATCAGCCGGATCGACAGGCCGAGACGGCCGACGCTGCGCAGGCCCCAGTCCGTCGCCTGCACATAGTTGAGCACCTCGCGCGCGTCGTCGGTCGGCTCACCGGCCGATGCATCCGCTTCCGCGCGCAGCAGCCCCCCCAGCGACGTACGCGTCCCCTCGATGCGCGAGCTGCTGACCGCCTCGATGCGCAGGTACGGCGCCGCAAGCAGGCCGGCGCCCGGAAGCGCATCGGCGGTCGCCGCAAGCGCAGCCAGCCCGGCGCTGGCCTCGGCGAGCAGCGCGGCCAGCGCGGGCGTGTACTCGATCTCCGGGGGCAGCGGACGCGGAACGAAGGCCCAGTAGCCGTCGTGGATCGGCACTGCCCGCCCTGTCGATGTCTCGACTGGCCCGTCAGGGAACACGGGACTCCTCCCACTACACAAACAAATCGCGTCTTGTTTGCATTGCCCACCCGCTTAGACAAACCACTGTGGGCATGAGTTCCGCAAGACAAGCGAACCGCGATTTTCTTTGCTAAGCAGCGAAGGAATGGGAGGCCAACGGGCAGTTGTCCCTACTTGGCGGCCAGTTGAGAAGGTTGTCCTTCCGATGTGCTGCGAGTGGCGCCCGGGCGACGGCCGATCCGGCCGTCGCCCGGGGAGTCTGATGACTCGCTCGACGGCGAGCTACAGACCGCTGGCCCTGACGGCCTCGACCACCGACTCCTCGAAGATGTCCAGCGACTCGCTCGCCTGCTCGGGCGTGATGACCAGGGGCGGCGCGACGCGGATCACGTTCCTGTAGAGGCCGATGGGCGCGATGCAGATGAGGCCGCGCTTGAGGCACTCGGAGACGACCGCGCGGGTCAGGTCGGGCGCGGGCTCGCGGCTCTCGGGGTCGGTCACGAACTCCAGCCCGCCCATGAGCCCGAGCACACGCACGTCGCCGAGCTGCGGCACGCGCTGCTGGATGTCGAGGAAGCGCGCCTCGAACAGCTCGCCCATGCGCGCGGCGTTCTCGACCAGGCCCTCGCGCTCGATGATCTCGATGGCGGCGAGCGCGGCGACCGAGGAGATCGGGTTGCCGCCGTTGGTGCTGCCCATCGAGCCGGGCGGCAGCGCGTCCATGACCTCACTGCGGCCCACGACCGCCGAGCACGGGATGCCGCTGCCCAGGCCCTTGCCGAGCGTGATCAGGTCGGGTTTGATGTCCCAGTGCTCCATGCAGAACATCTTGCCGCAGCGCCCGAAGGACGACTGCACCTCGTCGAGGATGAAGATCAGGCCGCGGTCCTTGCACCAGCGGTCGAGGCCCTCGATCCACGACTTCGGCGGGATGATGCCGCCGGCGCCGCCCTGGTAGGGCTCGGTGATGACCGCGGCGAGTGCGCCGCAGGACTGGCGGTCGACCAGCCAGTCGAGGTACTCCAGGCAGGCCTGCGACGCCTCCTCCTCGCTCTTGCCCTGGCACAGCGGCGCGCGATACAGGTACGGGAAGGGCGCGTGCAGGAAGCCCGGGGTCATGGGCCCGTAGCCCTGCTTGCTGCCGCGCATGCCGCCGGCGGAGGCGGCGCCGTAGGTGCGGCCGTGGAAGGCGCCGTCGAAGCCGATGATCTCGAAGCCGTCGCTGACCCGGCGGGCCATACGCATGGCGGCCTCGGTGGCGTCGCTGCCGGTGGTCACCAGGAAGGCCTTGTCGAGGTAGTCGGGGGTGATCTCGACCAGCTTGCGCGCCAGGTCCGCGCGCGGCCGGGTGACGAAGTCGTAGCAGTTGAATAGCCTGTCGCACTGCGCCTTGACCTGCTCGACGTAGTACGGGTGGCAGTGGCCGACGTTGGTCACCAGCACGCCGCTGCACCAGTCGAGGTATTCGTTGCCATCAACGTCGGTGACGACGCAGCCCTCGGCGTGGTCCCAGACCACGGGCATCTGGTCGCCCATCGACTGCGGCTCGTACTTCTCGGCCTGCGCGATGATCTCCCGGGACTTCGGCCCGGGGACTTCGGTGACGATCTTCGGCATGGCGGCTCGCCTCTCTGCAGGGATTGCCGGTCGGACAGCGTACATGAGTCACGCCGGGTGAACAGCGCCCACCCGAGCGGCCTGAGTATACCGCCGCGCCGGCGGGCTGTCAAACCAAGGCGACGGCCCCGGATCGAGGCCGCCGCCGTTGGTCACCGTGCAGGTTGTGCGCGCTACAGCTCGGTGAGGTCAACGACCTCGCCGGTCTCGATCGACTTGTGCACGCCCACGCCGATGCGGGTGGCCTCGAGGCCATCGTAGCCGCTGGCGTAGTCGCCCAGGTCCTCGAGCGTCCCGCCGTCGATCAACACGTTGACGTTGCGGGCGAAGTCGGCGATCGAGTCCATGCCGTAGCCCTCGAAGATCTGGCGCCCCTGCTTGTCGATCCTCTCGCGCAGGAAGCTCTTGTTGTGCGTCATCATGCCCTCTTCGTAGGTGCAGGTGATCGTGCCGCGGTCCTGCGAGTCGCACTCGAGCATGCCCTCGGTGCCGACCAGGCGGATGCCCTGGTTGACGATGGCCTCGAACGGGTCGGGCATGATCCACGAGGTGTCGAACATGACGGTGGCGCCGTTGTCGAACTCGACCTTCGCCGAGATGCTGTCCCAGGCGTCAACGCCCAGGCTCTTGAGCTTCTTCTTCACGCCTGTGGCCCAGACGCGCGTGCCCCTGGCGCCGTTCATGAGGAAGCGCGCCAGGTCGTAGAAGTGGATGCCGAGGAACCAGGCGGGAGAACTCTTCTCGGCCGCCGCGGGCCACCAGTCACGCGGCACCTCGATGCGGTCCTCCATGTGCGCGTAACCGTACTCGATCTCGCCCAGGTCGCCGGCGTCAATCTTCTGCTTCATGGCGATGTGGTACTCGTCGAAGCGCTTGTGGAAGTCCACCTGCAGGAGCACGTTGTTGCGCTCGGCCGCCTCGATCATCTCGCGGCAGCCCTCCATGGTCACATCCAGTGGCTTCTCGCTCAGCACATGGATGCCCCGCTCGGCAGCGGCGACCACGAACATGCGGTGCAGATAGTCCGGCGTGACGACGGTGACCCCGTCGAGATCCTCCCTGTCGAGCATCTCCTCGTAGTCGGTGTAGCCGGTGAAGTCGAACTCCTGCATGCGCCTCTCGAGCAACTCCTCGTTGATCTCGCATGCCGCGACGAGTTGCGCCTCGCCCCAGTAGCCCATCTGGCGGAAGCAGCGCAGATGCTGAATGCCGAACTCGCCCAGACCGATGACGCCAATGCGTGCCTGTGCCACGTCAGATTCCTCCCTGCCTGGAGTGCGGAAGATGTCGAGCCGGGCGCATGCCCGGCCGGGGCTCTCGGATATCCTGCCGCGATGGTGTTCGCCGCGCGCGCGGCTATCCCCTCCACGGGCGCCCTGGAGCCGGCGACGGCCGCTCCTGAGCCCCGTGAGCCTACTCCCCGTTGCACCAGTTGACGAGGCCGAGAGCCAGGCCCTTGGCGCCGTTGAGCAGCTCGGTCATCGACACCTTCTCGCCGTCGGAGTGCGCCTGCTTGATGTCGGCGGCGCCGTAGACCACCGTGGGCAGCCCGGCGAGGCGGTTGTAGAGCCGCGCGTCGCAGCTCACGTTCCAGCCGAAGATCTCCGAGCCCGGCTCCCAGTTGATCACCGCGTCGTGAAGCGTCACCGGCAGTGGGTGGTCGCCGGGGATCTCGTACGAGTCGTTGTGCAGCTTGGGGAAGGTCAGCTCGAAGTGCTCACGCAGCCACTCGTCCTCGGTCTGCATGACCGCTTCGAGCAGCTCGACCTTGACCTCCTCCATCGACTTGTTGGGCAGGAAGCCCACGCCGCCCTCGAGCACGCACTCGCCGGCGACCATCGACGGCCAGCCCTCGGCGCGGATGATGCCCAGGCAGAGCTGGACGGGGGCCTCGTAGCGCTCAAAGAGCGGGTAGTTGGCGCTCTCGGCGACGATCTTCTGCTCGTAGATGAGCATCAGGCGGATGGCCTCCATCATCTTCTCGATGGCGTTCTGGCCCTCGAAGCGCCGACCCATGTGCATGGGGGTGCCGAAGGTGCGGGCGCGGAACCAGATGGCGCCGCGGTTCGCCGGGAAGACGTTCAGCGACGAACCCTCGCCGACGATGACGCCATCGGCGGAGCAGCCCTGGCGGATGAGCGAGAGCGCGCCGTTGCCGCCGGGCTCCTCCTCGATGACCACCTGCTGCTCGATGTCGCCCTTGAGCTGCACGCCCAGGTCCAGCAGCGTGGCGATGGCCAGCGTCTGCATGATCACCTGGCCCTTGGCGTCCATCGCGCCGCGGCCGATGACGTACTCGCCATCGAATCTGGGGGTGAAGGCGTCCTCCCAGTCGGCGCCGGGCACCACGTCGGTGTGCGACTGCACGATCATGCTGCGACCGCCGCCGGTGCCCTTGAGGACGCCGACGACATTCGGCCGGCCGTCGTAGGGCATCTCGTTCTCATTGTGCGAGTACTCGGGATCGTCGAAGATCTCGTTGGGGATCTCGCGGTACTCCGCGTCCAGGCCCAGGCTGTTGAGGAGGTCGAGCATGTACGCCTGGACCCCGGCCTCGTTGCCCTGGGTGCTCTCGAAGGCGATGATGTCCATCAGCCACTCGCGGGCTTCTTCGGCGCGCGCATCGACGGCATCCGACACCTGCTGGGGGGTAACTTCGCTCAACGTATCTCACTCCGATCCGGGCGTAGCGCGTCCTGAGCTGCAAGTCATAGGTCACAAGCCGCAAGCGAACGGCGGACAGCAACGGCGGCTGGCCTCTCCCCTGAGACCGCTATCGCGGTCTCCTTCCCCTCTCCGTCCCGGAGAGGGGAGACGACATACGAGGGCTACGGGACGATGCGCGCGCCCTCGGCTGAGAGCGGCAGCGCGCGGGTGATGGCGGTGGTACCGGCGCCGGCGAACGCCTTCACCATCGCGGCGCCGACTTCCTCCCCGCCCCCGCTGACGAAGGCGGCGACGGTCGGACCCGAGCCGCTGAGGCAGGCGCCGTGCGCTCCGGCGGCCAGCGCGGCCGCGATGGCCTCGTCCATGCCGGGCACCAGTCGCGCGCGGTAGGGCTGGTGCAGGCGGTCGCGCATGGCCTCGCCCAGGCGGGCGAAGTCGCCGGACACCAGCGCCGCCACGACCAGGCCGGCGCGGCACAGGTTGAAAACCGCGTCGGCGTGCGGCACGATGTCCGGCAGCGCCCGGCGGGCCTCGTGAGTCGAGACCTCGAAGTCAGGGACCGCCACCACGCACGAGAGGCCGGGCGCGACCTCGAGCCGCTCGACCAGCACCTCGTCATCGGTGGTGCAGGAGACCGTGAGGCCGCCGAGCAGCGCGGGCGCGACGTTGTCGGGATGGCCCTCGACAGCCGTGGCGACATCGAGCATCTGCCGCGTGGACAGGCCGAGGCCCAGCAGCTCATCCGAGGCGACGATGCCGCCGACGATGGCTGCGGAGCTGGAGCCGAGGCCGCGCGCGAGCGGAATGCGGTTCACCTGGCGCAGCGCCAGCGGGGGCAGCTCGCGCCCCGCGGCGGCGCAGGCGGCCGCGGTGGCGACCAGCGACAGATGCGAGGCATCGCGCGCCAGCGAATCCGCGCCTTCACCCTCGATCTCCACCGAGAGGGCGTCGGCGAGAGTGAGCGTGACCTCGTTGTGCAGGGCCAGGGCCAGGCCCAGGCAGTCGTAGCCCGGGCCGAGGTTGGCGGTGGTGGCCGGAACCTGCACCGTGACGCTACGATCGGTCATGAGGCATCCTCCCGGCCCAGGAAGACGCGCGGCAGGCGCCTGGTGAGACGGCCGACGATCTCCTCGACGATGGTGCCCGCGCGCGCCGCCAGCTCCTCGACGGTGACGCGCTCGCCGCTCTGCGCGCCGATGAGCACCGCCTCGTCGCCGATCGCCGCGCCCGGCACGTCGGTCACGTCGATGGTGATCGCGTCCATCGACACCAGCCCGACCAGCGGGCAGCGCCGCCCGGCGACGAGCACATCGGCGTTGTTCGAGAGCGTGCGCGGGTAGCCGTCCGCGTACCCCAGCGGGAGCACCGCGATGCGACTGTCGCGCTCGGCGAACCAGGCGCGATTGTAGCCGACCGGCTCGCCGGCCTCGACCGTCTTCACCGTCGCCAGGCGCGCGCGCAGCGACAGGGCGGGGCGCAGGTCATCGAGCATCAGCTCGGGCGCGAAGCCGGGGTTGAGGCCGTAGAGGATCGCGCCCGGGCGCACCGCATCGTGGTGCGTCGTCGGCATACGCACGATGGCCGCCGAGTTGGCCAGGTGGATCATCGGGCGCTTCCCTGCGGTGTCCACGCCGAAGAGACCGAGCGTGGCGAGGAAGCGCCGGAGCTGCTCGCACGACCACGACAGGTCCTCGTTGCAGGCGTCGGCGAGGTGCGAGAACACGCCCTCGACGCGCACCTCGGGACAGTCGGAGAGGGTGCGGGCCAGCTCCTCGGCCACCGCGCCGCGCGCGCCGTGGCGGCCCATGCCGCTGTCGAGTTTCACGTGCACACGCGCCACGCCACCGGCCTCACGCGCGGCGGCGGCCATCATGCGCGCGTGCTCGGGATCGCTGAGCGTAGCGATCAGGTCGTGGCGCAGGTAGAGATCGGCCTCCCCCGGGTCGGGCGGGCCGAGGACGAGGACCGGCGCGTCGATGCCGGCCTCGCGCAGCTCGACGCCCTCGTCGGCGATGGCGACGCACAGCAGCGTCGCGCCGGCCTCGACGCAGGCGCGCGAGACCTCGGGGGCGCCGTGGCCGTAAGCGTTCGCCTTGACGATGGCCGCGATCTGCGTACCCTCGGGCACCATCGCCTGGATGGCGCGCACGTTGTGACGGATGGCGGACAGGTCGATCTCCAGGAAGGCGGCGCGCACGGGGTGTCCTCCTACGATGCGGCGGCCTGGTCGGCGTGATCGCGCTCCTCGGCCCACTGCAGCAGCCGGAAGACGGAGTTGAGCACGGCGAATCCGAGCACGAACACGCCGCCCGAGGCGAGCACGGCGTGGGAGTACTTCTGCGCGGCGACCAGCGGGGCGCCCACGTGCCACGCGGCCACGACCGTGGCGGCGATCACCGCCGACAGCGCCACGCACGAGCCCCCGGGCGCGGCATCCATGGCGACCCCACCGGTGGTGTCCACTGGCGGCATACCCAGCCGCGGCGGCTCGGTCTCCGCCTCCGGGCCGCGCGCCACCCAGGCGTAGAGCTGGTTGAGCAGCTCGCGCGTGGCCTGACGGGCGCCGCGCAGGTCGGCGGCCTCGCGCGAGACCAGCGTGAAGGCGCGATTGCTCTCCCGCGGCGCGTGCCAGCGGATGAGGATGCGGCTGAGGCCGGCCACGGGCTGCACCGGCTCGATCAGGTCGATGCGGTTGCGCGGCAGATGCCACGAGAACTCATCGCCGAAGTACACCAGCGAGTCGCCCCAGGCGAGGAGAAAGCCGATGTCGCGGTCGGTGTCGCCATCCCAGACCAGCGGCTCGCCGCCGGGGGAGAAGCCGACGAACGCGGGCCGCAGACCGTCAGGGAAGGTGTGCCCCTCGGCCGCGATGCGCTGCAGCAGCCGGCGCCGCAGGACGTGATTGCCCGCCAGCGCCAGCCGGTTATGCACCAGCCAGGTGCCCAGCGGCGCGAGCACCAGCGCCGCGGTGGCCACGATGATCGGCCCCGGCCCATTGCCCTCCGGCCAGAGCAGGTGCAGCAGCAGCAGGCCAACGCCGAAGGGTAGCGCCGCGACGCCGTAGGTGCTTACTGCCAGCAGGATATTGTACCGGCGCCTGACGTGGGCGCCGAAGATGCGTCGGCTGTCTTCCATGTCGGTCTTTCGCTGGCGACTGTCGCCTTGCGGTTCAGCGGTGCTGCAGCGTGAAGTCGGTCTGGCTGGTGGCGCCGGCCGCAACGGGCACATCCAGGAAGCCGGGACGGTAGGCGTAGGCGAAGCAACTGATGCGCGAGGTGCCGACAGGCAGCCTGAGCGACCACGAGCCACCGGCGTCCGTGAGCGTGGACAGGACCTGCCAGCGGAACCAGGGCGACGCGCGCAGTGCTGAGCCCGACTCAGCGGCGATGCGGTCGATGACGTCCTGCGGCACAGCAGGCTCGAAGGCTGCGGGCAGGTCGGCGCGCAGCGCCGCTCCCGGCAGCGACTGCGTGCCGCCGCCTACCTCGCCCGCGACGACGCCGCGGGCCGACCCGGTGGCGATGCCGTCGGCGGCCAGCGTCAGGTCCTGGTCGCGAACGACCTGCCCGGCGCTGAGCCCCTCGACCAGCCGCGCATCGGCGTCATAGCCCGCCACCGCCGCGGTCACCAGGTAATCGCCGGGAGCAACTGCGTCGAGGCTGAAGTTGCCGTTGCCGTCGGTGAAGGCGACGAAGTGCGTCCCGTCGGGCGGCACGTCGACGCGCGAGGCGCCGGTCGCCACCAGGGCCGCGCCGCCCGGGATGGCGTACACCGGCACGCGTACCGCTGCGCGCGCGGGCCCGCCGGCGTCCTGCACCGTCACGCGCCCGCGGATGCGCCCGCCCTCCTCGGAGTCGAGGTCGCCGAGCTGCAGGCTGGCGTCCGGATCGACGGTGACCAGCGCGACGGCGCCGTCGTGCCGGTTGGGGGCGATGACCTGCAGCAGGTGCCGGCCCTCGGGCAGGCCCTGCAGGCGCAGGTCGCCGCTGCTATCCGGGTGCTGCGGCAGGAGCTGGCCGTCCAGGTAGACGTCGAGTTCGTCGGGATCGTTGCCGCCGATGAGGTCGGTGACCTCGGTCACCACGTTGCCGACCGCGATCAACCCCAGCAGCGCAAGCAGACCGCCGCCCGCGCACCCGGCGAGGATGACGGCGATGGTTGACACCACGAGCAGCTTGCAGGCTCTGTGAATCATGCTGCACACCTCGAATCCGGAGCACAGGAACAGGAGCGATGATCAGACCGAGGAAGCACTTCGCCGCGCGCCCGCCGCAGTCCTGCTCCCGGTCATCCCGCGGCGGGGGCGACGCTCAGGCGCCCGCCGGTCACGGTGAGCCAGAAGTCGAGGCGGCCGCGGTGATCGGCGGTGACGGTCAGCCTCTGCGGCTGCTCCCGACCCTCCTCCAGGGTCACCGTGTGTTGCGAGCCCGGCTCGATCGGGTAGGCGCCGTCGTCGATGCCGAAGCGCACGCGCGTGGGCACGCCGCCGTGGAAGCCGATGGGCCCGTCCCGGCGGGCGCGCCCCCACTGCGCGCCGGTGCCGCCCACGTCCAGCATGACCAGTCCCGGCGCGTAGACCGCCGCGCGCGCGTGTGCCTGCCCGGTCTCAGGGCGCACGCGCACCGGGATGGCCTCACAGTGCGCCATGCCGCCGGGCGTGACCTCGACGGCCAGCAGCGCCGTGCCGCTGCGCTGGCCATCGGCGGAGCGTGAGGTGGCCGAGAAGGTACAGGTCGCGCCCAGGTAGACGCGGTGGTCGGCGGCCGCGGCCAGCACCTCGGCCCCGGTCGCGGCGCCGCGGCTGAGCAGGCGCACCGCGTCGTCGGTGCCCGCGAGGCCCATGCCGGCGTCGATGAGCGCGGGCCCCACCAACCGGTAGCGCGCCCGTCGGGCGATCAGGTCACCGTGGACCGCCGCGTGCAATTCGTCCTCCGGCGGCCAGTAGCTCCAGCACGGGAAGGGCGCGAACACCGCCAGCCCGTGCCCGACCCGCGCCACAGTCAGGCCGAGGAAGTAGGGGCGCTGCTGGTCGTCGAAGCGCACGGCCTCGGTGGCCAGCGGGATGACGCCGGTGCGCGGGTGCACGTACCAGCTCGGGCCGTAGAAGGCGTAGCCCTTCATCTCGGTCGCGGTGCCCTGGAAGGTGTACCGCCTCACGTGCCCCATCGACAGGCCCTGCGGCTGCCTGGGGACGAAGGTGCCCGCGGCCTCCATGCCGATGCTCACCGATGGCAGCGCGGGATGCGCCTCGCCGACGGTGAACGAGCCGAAGCGATCGCTGGGGTCGAGTGACGCGGAGATGCCGAAGAGCCCGGCGAGCGGGCCGGCGGCCGGCTCCCACGAGCCGCCCTCGACCATCCCCGCGCCCAGATCCCCGAAGAGCGCACCGCCCCGCTCGACCCAGTCGCCGAGCGCGGCCACTACCGCGGGCGGCAGGCTCAGGCATGCGGGCGCGAGGATCGCACCGTAGCGATCGAGGTCGGCATCGACCAGGTCTTCGGGGCACAGGTAGTCCAGCCCGCCGAGCACCGTGCCCAGCCGGTAGCCGAAGGCCAGGGCGGCCAGATCGTTGACCGGGTAGTCGGTCATGTATCCGTAGGCGGGCGTACCGGCGAACTGATGCCCGCCGGCGTAGGGCTCGTAGATGACCGCGGCGGGCGGCGCGGGCGGGTCACCGCCGAAGGGCGCCTGAGCGAGCGCGGCGGAGAGCTGGTAGACCGTGTTGTTGAACACCGGCGCCTGCTCGGACATGCGCTGGTAGTCCTCGAGGCACACCCCCACCGCCCCTCGCAGCCCGGCCTCCAGCACCCAGCGGGTGAGCGCGAGGCCGCTGTATGCTTCGCTGGGCGGCAGCGGCACGCGCAGCCACGGGATGACCTCGAAGCGCCCGCCGCGGCGCGCCATCGACACCGCGTGCACGTTGTGCGTGAGCAGGTCGGGCTCGAGGATGTCCGGCGGCATGTGCACCTGCACGACGTCGTAGGTGCCCGGGATGGCGGTGAGGCTGCGGTAGAGCGAGATGCGCCCGGTGAGCAGCGGCGTGTCGGGATCGGCGCGGCGCACACAGTCGGCCCACAGCGCCATCACGTCGTGGAAGGTGGCGCGCTCACACTCCGCGACATCGACGCTCGGGCGCCCGATGCCGTAGACCTGGTCATCGTCGAGTTCGCGCGCCCGCGCCCGAGTCACCGCGTCGATGCGCCCGTAGTCCGTGCCCCAGGCGGCGTTGAGCGCCGCCATGGAGCCGTAGCGCTCGAGCAGGAAGGCGCGGAAGTCGTCCTCGCCCGTCCGCACGTTGCGCTCGAGGTAGTGATCGGTCGCCCAGCCGGCAATGCCCGGCGTGCCCCGGAGTCCGCCCACGACCGCCTCGATCCACTCGCTGGCCGCCGCCACGTACTCCGGGTCGCGGGCCGACACGCGGAACTCGCCGCCCAGCTTGGTGCGCAGCCCCACGATGACCTGCAGGCCCTGGCCGGCGGCTTCGGCGATCAGCGCGCGCACCTCATCGAGGCGCAGGGGAGCGTCATCGGGGAGGTCGTAGTAGAGGGCGTTGCAGCCGATGGCACGAGCGGTCGCGGCCGCGCCCGGGCCCTGCAGGCCGTAGACGTAGACGAACGGGCCGGGGCGATCGGCGGCGAACGCGGAGGCGGCGAGGGCGGCCAGGCAGAGGATCGTGGCGACGGCCGGCGCCGCGTGCGGGCGGATCATGTCAGCCACTCATCCACCGCATCGAGGGCATCGGCCGCCGCCGCCTGCTCCGCGGCCCGCTTGGAGCGCCCCTCCCCACGACCGATGACCTGCCCGCGCAGCACTGCCTCGATGGTGAACCAGCGGTCATGCGGGGGTCCGGCCGTGGACACGACCACGTAGTTCGGCGGCGCCTCGCCCCGGGCCTGAAGCAGCTCCTGCAGCGCCGACTTGTCGTCGCTGAGGCTGTCGCGGTTGACCACGTCCTCGAGCAGGTCGTCGAAGTGCTCGAGCACGAAGTCGTAGGCCCCCTGGTAGCCGCGCACGATGAAGATGGCGCCGAGCAGCGCCTCGACGAGGTCGGCAAGGAGCGAAGCCTTGTTGCGGCCGCCGCTGTTCTCCTCACCGTAGCCCAGCAGCAGGAAGTCCCCGAGGCTCAGCTTGCGCGCCACCGAGGCCAGCGCCGACTTGCGCACGAGGGCGGCCTTCAAACGCGTCAGGTCGCCCTCGGTCAGCTCCGGATAGGTTATGTAGAGGTGATCCGCGAAGACCAGGTCGATCACCGCGTCACCCAGGTACTCAAGCCGCTGGTTGCTGGCGACCTCAGGCAGGGACAGCTCCCGCGTGTACGACGTGTGACGGAAGGCGAGTTCCACGAGATCGCCGGGCAGGTCGTGCAGATCGAGCCGCTGGATGAGTTCGCGCAGACGATCGGGCACCTGATGTCACCGGCCGCACCGGCTCCTCGCTGCCGACCGGCGGGCGGCTTCACTCCTCGAAGCGGCGGATGATGAGCGAGATGTTGTGTCCGCCGAAGCCGAAGGAGTTGGACATGGCCACCCGCACCTCGGCCTCGCGTGGCTCTCCCATGACGATGTCCAGCCCCTCGGGCTCCGGGTCGGTGCAGTTGAGCGTGTGCGGGATAATGCCCTCCTGCATCGCCTTGATGCACAGCCCCAGCTCGGTCGGCCCGGTGGCCCCGAGCATATGTCCGTGCACCGGCTTGGTCGATGAGATCGGGACGCTGCCGGCGTACTCGCCGAAGGACCGCTTGAGGGCGCAGGCCTCGCCGGCGTCGCCCGCGAGGGTCCCGGGGGCGTGGGCGTTCACGTAGTCGATGTCCGCGGGCGACAGGCCGGCGTCTTTGAACGCGGCGTCCATCGCCAGCGCGGCACCGGCCCCGTCCGGGCAGGGCTCGGTGATGTGATGGGCATCGCCGCTCATGCCGATGCCGATGATCTCCGCCAGGATGGGCGCGCCGCGCTCACGCGCGTAGTCCAGGCTCTCGACGATTACGCCGGTGGCGCCGTCGCCCATGACGAAACCGTCGCGGGTCCTGTCGAAGGGGCGACAGGCCGTGGCCGGGTCGTCGTTGCGCTCCGACAGCGCCCCGGCGGAGCAGAAGCCGGCCAGTGCGCTCTGACTGATGCCCGCCTCGGCGCCGCCGGTGATGACCGCCTGCGCGCGCCCCGCCTTGATCAGGTCCACGCTGGCGGCGATGGCGTGCGAGCCGGAAGCGCAGGCGGTGACCACCGCCGAGTTGGGCCCCATGGCCCCGCTGTGGATCGACATCAGCCCCGACGCCATGTCGATGATCATCATCGGCACGAGGAAGGGCGACACGCGGCCGGGGCCGCGGCTGAGCAGCCGCTCGAACTGCTCCTCCCACGTGCTCATGCCGCCGATGCCCGAGCCAATGAGTACGCCCACCTCAGCGCGATTGCCGTCGTCGATGACCAGCCCGGACTGCTCGAGCGCGACGTCCGCGGCCCACAGGCCGTACTTGGCAAAGGGATCGGCGCGCTTGATCAGCTTCTCGTCGATGCGGTCGCTCGGGTCGAAGTCCGCGTCGACCTCCGCCCCGATGCGCGTCTTGTACTCGGACGGGTCGAAGCGCTGGATGTGACCGATGCCGGTGCGGCCCGCCAGACACGCCTCCCACAGCGTGTCCAGGCCGCGACCGACAGCCGAGATGGTGCCCAGTCCGGTGATAACAACGCGTCTGCTCATCAGCTCAGGCCCTCACTACCGCGACGGATACTGGCCTGCACCCGCACACCGGGAAAGTGTGCGGGTGATGGCCATTCCGCAGTCTCCCCACTCTCTGTGCGGGTCGGCTTACTTGGACTTCTCCTCGAGATAGCGCACCGCGTCGCCCACCGTCTGGATCTGCTGTGCGTCGTCCTCAGGGATGTCAACGTCGAACTCGTCCTCGAGCGCCATCACCAGCTCAACGACGTCAAGCGAATCGGCCTTGAGGTCGCCCTCGAAGGTCGCCGACTCCGTGACCCAGCTCTCGGGGACGGAAAGCTCGCGCACGATGACTTCCTTCACCTGCTCGAACAGCGCCATGAGTGTCTCATCTCCGTTTCGTTGTCTCACTGCGATCGGGCGAAGGCCGCCCGGACTATCCTGCCTGTGCGCCGGGCCGACGCCGGGCCGCGTCAGACGCCCGCGTTGCCGGCCCTGGCCTCGATGTAGCGCACGGCGTCGCCGACAGTGGTGATCTCCTGCGCTTCCTGCTCCGGGATCTCCACGTCGAACTCGTCTTCGAGCGCCATGATCAACTCGACCACCATCAGCGAATCGGCCTGCACATCCCCCTCGAAGGGGGCTGAGTCGGTGACCTGGCTCTCGGTCACGTCCAGCTCTTCCACGACGATCGACTTCACGCGCTCGGCGACGCTTATGCGAGTGTCAGCTCCATGCGCGGCTACATGATCAGTCCGCCGTCGATGTTGAGCACCTGGCCGGTGATGTAGGTGGCCCCCGGCCCGGCCAGGAACAGCACGGCCTGCGCGACGTCCTCGGGTGTGCCCGGCCGCCGCAGCGGGATGCGCTCCAGCCACGCCGCGCGCGCCTCCTCGGGAAGCTCCCGGGTCATGGCGGTCTCGATGAAGCCCGGCGCGAGCGCGTTGCAGGTGATGCCGCGGCCGGCAAGCTCCTGGGCGGTGGTCTTGGTCAGGGCGATCAGCCCGCCTTTGGAGGCCGAGTAGTTCGCCTGACCCGCGTTGCCGCCCACGCCCGAGACCGAGGCCATGTTGATGATGCGTCCGGCGCGCGCCTTCATCATCGGCCGCGCCACCGCCCTCGTGCACAGGAAGGCGCCCTTGAGGTTCACGTCGAGCACCAGGTCCCACGCCTGCTCGTCCATGCGCACCAGTAACGCGTCGCGGGTGATGCCCGCGTTGTTGACCAGGATGTCGAGGCGCCCGAAGCGCTCCATGACCTCGTCCACCATCGCCTGAACCTGCTCGGCGTCGGTGATGTTGGCGGTGCTGATCATGGTCTCGACGCCATGCGCGGCGGCGACCTCATCGGCCACCTTCTGGGCCGCGGCCTCGACGACGTCGTTGATGACGACGCCGGCCCCGGCCGAGGCGAGCGCGTGAGCGATGGCGGCGCCGATGCCGCCACCCGCTCCGGTGATGAGCGCGACCTGGCCCTCAAGCTGCAAGACAAACCCTCCCGGGAGCAGCCCGCCGCTCAGGCGAGCTGCTCGACCACGGCCTCGATGTCCTCGACGGTGTCGGCGCCCAGCACCTTGACCTCACGGTCGATGCGGCCGATGAGCCTGGCCAGCACCGTGCCCGGTCCGACCTCGACGATGGTGTGCACGCCCTCCTCGGCGAGGCGGCGGACACTGTGCTCCCACATGACCGAGCTGGTCATCTGCCGGCCGAGCGCGTCGCGGATGGCGTCGGGCTCGGTGCGCGGCTGCGCGTCCACGTTCGAGATGACCGGCACCCGCGCCGGCGCCAGCTCGGTCGCCGCCAGCCGCTCGATAAGCGGCGCCGCCGCCGGCTCCATCAGCGGCGAGTGGAAGGCGCCGCTTACGTCCAGCGCGACCACCCGCTTGGCGCCCGCCTCCGAGCACAGCTCCCCGGCGCGCGCCACGGCATCGACCTCGCCGGAGATCACGACCTGCCCGGGCGAGTTGTAGTTCGCGACCACGACCACGCCGTCCTCCCGCGCGGCCTCAACGGCGGCGGTCACCGCCTCGCCGTCGAGGCCCAGCACCGCGGCCATGGCGCCGGGCGCCTGATCGCCCGCGCGCGCCATCAGCTCGCCGCGGAAACGCACCAGCCCCAGCACGCCCTCGACATCCAGGCAGCCGGCGCAGGCGACCGCGGAGTACTCACCCAGGCTGTGGCCGGCGACGAAGTCGGGCGCGATGCCCGCCGCGCTCAACTCCGCCAGCGCCGCGAGCGAGTGCGTGACGATCGCCGGCTGCTGGTTGTCGGTGCGGGTCAGCGCCTCCTCGGGCCCATCGAACATGACGGACAGCAGGTCGGCGCCGAGGCTGGCCTCGGCGACCTCGAAGACCGGGCGCGCGGGGCCGCCGGCGTCATGCAGGTCGCGGCCCATGCCCACGTAGTGCGAGTTCTGGCCCGGGAAGACGAAGGCAATCACGGTCAGTCGCCCCGCCGCTCTTTGAAGGCCGCGATCATCGCCGGGACGACCTCGAACAGGTCGCCGACGATGCCGTAGTGCGCGACGTTGAAGATGGGCGCGTCCGGGTCCTTGTTGATGGCGACGATGCAGTCGGACGACGACATGCCCGCCAGGTGCTGCACGGCGCCGGAGATGCCGCAGGCGACGTAGAGCTTGGGGTGGACGGTCTTGCCCGTCTGCCCCACCTGGTGGGTGGCCGGGATCCAGCCGGCGTCCACCGTGGCGCGGGAGGCGCCGACCGCGGCGCCCAGGGTCTCGGCCAGCTCGCGGATGAGCGCGAAGTGCTCGGGGCCGCCCAGCCCGCGCCCGCCCGAGACGATGATGTCGGCCTCGGTCAGGTTGACGTCGCTGCCGCTGTCGTCCTTGATGATCTCGATGATCTTGGTGGCGATGGCCCGCTCATCGATGTCCACGGGGATGTCGATGATCTCGGCCTCGTGGCTCTGGTCGAAGGGCTGCGGGGCCATGACCTTGGGCCGCACCGTGGCCATCTGCGGCCGGGTGAACTCGCACAGGATGGTGGCCATGACGTTGCCGCCGAAGGCGGGCCGGGTCTGCTCGAGCAGCTTCGTCTCGGGGTTGATGGTCAGCTCGGTGCAGTCGGCGGTCAGGCCGGCCTTGATGCGCGCGGCCACGCGCGAGGCCAGGTCGCGGCCCATGGGCGTGGCGCCGATGAGCACGATCTCGGGCTTGTGCTTGTTGATCAGCCCGGTGAGCACGTTGGTGTAGGGCTGAGTGCGGTAACGCTCCAGCGTCGGGTGATCGACCACGAAGACGCGGTCGGCGCCGTAGCCCGCCGCGGTCTTCGCCAGCTCGCCGATGTGGTGGCCGATGAGCACCACGCTCACGGTTGTGTCCAGCTCCGCCGCGAGCTTGCGCCCCTCGCCCAGCAGCTCGGTGGTCACCCCGTGCAGCTTGCCCTCGGGTGTAATCTCGCCCACCACCCACAGGCCGCTGTACTCAGAGGTGTCCACCTCCCCCTTGCGCGCCATCTCGAGCACGATCGCTCCGGTCGGGCAGGCGTAGGCGCAGGCGCCGCAGCCCGTGCAGTTCTCGTTGAACTTCGCGATGCCATCGACCATGTCGATGGCGGCATAGGGGCACGCCGGAATGCAGGCCTCGCAGCCGATGCACTTGGGCTCGTCGATGTAGATCGCCATCTCTTCGCTCCCGAAGGGTCGCACGCGGACCCGGTGTCTCGCGCCGCACCGCACGCAACGGCGTGGGCAGGGCTGCCCGACCTGTGCCGCGCGCGCACGTCAGATGATCTTCTGGCCGATCAGGCGGTCGATGACCGCGGCGGCGCACTCGGCGGGCTCGCCCTCAAACTTCTCGCCCTTGATCTCGCGCGTGGGGGCGAAGGTGCGCACCACGCGTGTGGGCGAGCCGTCGAGGCCGCACAGGCAGGGCTCGATGTCCATGCACGCCGAGTCCCAGATGGTGACTTCCTTCTTCTTGGCCGCCAGCTTGGCTTTGATGCCCGGGCGGCGCGGCTCATTGATCTGCTTGACCACCGAGACCAGCGCGGGCATGCGCACCTCCACCACCTCGAACTCGCTCTCGAGCATGCGCCGGCCGCGGACCTTGCGCCCGTCCACCTCGAGGCCGATGGTGAAGGTGATCTGCGGGATGCCGAGCTGCTCGGCGATCCCCGGCGGCACCTGGGCGGTGTCACCGTCGAAGGCCTGCTTGCCGCAGAAGATCAGGTCGTACTCGCCGATCGCCCGGATGGCGGTGGAGAGCACGTAGGAGGTCGCGAGCGTGTCGCTGGCCGCGAAGCAGCGGTCGGAGACCAGGATGGCCTCGTCGGCGCCCATGGCCAGCGACTCGCGCAGCGCCGCCTCGGCCTGCGGCGGGCCCATGCTGATGACCGTCACCTTGCCGCCATGCTGCTCGCGCAGCAGCAGCGCCTCCTCGATGGCGTTCTCGTCGAACGGGTTGATGATCGACGGCACGCCCTCGCGGACGATGGTGTTGGTCTCGGGGTCGATGCGCACTTCCGAGGTGTCGGGAACCTGCTTGATGCACACAATGATGTTCATCGGTCAACTCCAGTGCGTGGTCGCGCGCGGCGCCTAGATGCGATGCTCGCGCAGCAGCCGGTTGGAGATGATGCCGCGCTGGATCTCCGAGGTGCCCTCGACGATCTCGAACAGCTTGGCGTCGCGCATGTAGCGCTCCACCGGGAAGTCGCACGTGTAGCCGACGCCGCCGTGGATCTGCACCGCCTGCGAGGTCACGCGGTTCACCGCCTCGGAGGAGTAGACCTTGGCCATCGACGCGATCATCTCGAAGGCCTCGCCCTGGTCCTTGAGCCAGGCCGCCTTCTGGTAGAGCAGGCGCGAGGCCTCGATGTCGGTGGCCATGTCGGCGAGCATGAACTGGATGGCCTGGAACTCGGCGATCTTCTGGCCGAACTGCTCGCGCTGCTGGGCGTAGAGGATGGCGGCGTCAAAGGCGGCCTGCGCCAGCCCCACGGCGCCCACAGCCATACCGATGCGACCCACGCCGAGCGTGTCCATGGCGACGCGGAAGCCGCGGCCGGGCTTGTAGAGCACGTTCTCGACCGGGACCTCGCAGTCCTGGAAGATCAGCTCGCGATTGGGCAGCGCGTCCCAGCCCATCTTCTTCTCGTCCTTGCCGAACTCAAAGCCCGGCATGCCCTTCTCGACGATAAACGCGGTCAGGCCGCGCGTGCCCTTGCGGGGGTCGAGGTTGGCGATGATGACGTAGGTCTGCGCCACGCCGCCGTTGGAGATGAATATCTTGGTGCCGTTGAGGATGTACCTGTCGCCATGCAGTTCGGCCCTGGTGGCGACCGAGCCCGCGTCCGATCCGGCGTTGGGCTCGGTGAGGCCGAAGGCGCCGATATGCTCGCCGGTGGTCAGCGGCGCCAGGTACTTCTCCTTCTGCTCGTCGGTGCCGAAGGCCATGATGGGGTACTGGCCCAGGACGTGGGCGCCGAAGACCGAGCCGGTGGTCTGGCAGTAGTAGCTGAGCAGCTCGCCGACGGTGCCCCACATCAGAAAGCCCATGCCCAGGCCGCCCCACTGCTCCTCGACGGGGATACCGAACAGGTCCATCTCGCGGCACAGCTCGACCGCGTCGTAGGGGAACTCGCCCTTTTCAGCAACTTCCGACGCGTGGGGCGCGAGTTCCTCCTCGCCCAGTTCGCGCACGGCATCGATGATCATCTGCTCGTCTTCGGTGAACCTGAAGTCCAAGGGATGTCCCTCCCAGCTCTCGGTAACGGTGTGGCCGACTCATGAACCCCAGCGGATAACCGCGCCGCCCAGGCTGAAGCCCGCACCGAAGCTGACCATCAGGATGTTGTGGCCCGGCTGCAGCCGGCCGTCCCGATAGACCTCGTCGAGCGCGATGGCCATGGATGCCGCGGAGGTGTTGCCGTACTTGTCAATGTTGATGACCAGGCGGTCGTCAGGAACGCGCAGGCGCCGGGCGGCGGCCTCGATGATGCGCAGGTTCGCCTGGTGCATGATAAGCCAGTCGATGTCCTCGTAGGTCAGGCCGGCCTTGGCGAGGCTTCTCTCGGCGATGTCGGGAATACCGCGCACGGCGAGCTTGAACAGCTCCGGGCCCTCCATGCGCAGGCAATGCTCGCGGGCATCGAGCGCCTCCTGGTCCACCGGCCGCCGGGAGCCGCCCGCGGGCACGCGCAGCAACGAGCCGTGCTCGCCGTAGGTCTGCAGCTCGAAGGCCAGCAGCCCGGTGGCCGACGGATCACCCTCACCGGCGGACACCACCGCGGCGCCCGCACCGTCGCCGAAGAGCACGCAGGTGCTGCGGTCGCTCCAGTCGGTGATCGAGGTGAGCTTGTCGGCGCTGACCACCAGCACATGCTCGCACTCGCCGGTGGCGACGAACTGGCGCGCGGTCCACAGCGCCTGCACGAAGCCGGTGCAGCCGCTGAGCAGGTCGTAGGCGGCGGCCGGCGCGCCCAATCCGTCCTGGATGAAGGCGGCGGTGACCGGGAAGAGGTGGTCGGGCGTGATGGTGGCGCAGATGATCAGCGGGATGTCTTCGGGCCCCAGCCCGGCGTCCTCGAGGGCCCGCCGCGCCGCCGCCAGCCCCAGGTCGGAGCTGGCCTGGTCATCGGCGGCGATGCGCCGCTCGCGGATGCCGGTGTGGCTGACGATCCAGTCGTCGGTGGTGTCCACGATCTGCTCAAGGTCCGCGTTGGTCAGCACCCGGTCGGGGACGTAGGAGCCCACGCCGGTTATCACGGCAGGACGTAGCGACATCAACGGACCAGCACCCTCTCGCGGGGCATCCAGTACACAGACCGGCCCGGTGGCCTCTTGAGACCGGGCAGGGTACGGCAGCGAACGGCTGATTGCGTCAGCCAACGACGGAGGACAACAGCTCACGACCGATGGCGACCGTGCACGTCAGGCCGGGTCAGGCCACGGTCTCGGCCCGCTGGGCGAAGACCTCCGAGATATGCTCCACGAGCCGGCTCTGCACCGCCCTGTGGGCGAAGCACACCGCGTTGCGGATGGCGCGGGCATCCGAGCAGCCGTGCCCCACGATGCTCACGCCGTTGACCCCCAGCAGCAGCGCGCCGCCGTACTCCGAGTAATCGAATTCGCGCATCATCTGCCGCAGCCCCGAGCGCAGCAGCGGGGACACCAGCTTGAGCGCCAGGCTGCCCTGGATCAGGCGCTTGAGCTGATCCACCATCAGGGAGGCCACGCCCTCGCTGGTCTTGAGCACCACGTTGCCCACGAAGCCGTCGCACACGGCCACGTCGCAGCCATCGCCGTAGATGTCGCCGGGCTCGGCGTTGCCGACGAAGTTCAGCTCGGTCTCGGCCAGCAGGTCGTAGGCGGCCTTGGTCAGCTCGTTGCCCTTGCCCTTCTCCTCGCCGATGCTGAGCACCGCCACGCGCGGGTTGCCGATGCCCAGGGAGTGCTCGGCGTAAAGCGCGCCCATCAGGCCGAAGTCGCGCAGATGCTCGGGCCGGCAGTCGGCGTTGGCCCCGGCGTCGAGCAGCACGCACGGGCCGGTCGGGCTGGGCATGGGGCAGGCGATGGCCGGGCGACGCACGCCGGGGATGGTCCCGAGGCGCACGGCCGAGAGCGCCATGAAGGCGCCGGAGTTGCCGGCGGAGACCACCGCCTGGGCGCGCCCCTCGGCGACCAGCCCGACAGCGCGCGCCACCGAGCTGCCATCGCGCCCGCGCAGCGCGGCGCGCGGACTCTCCTCCATTGCGATGACGTCGGTGGCGGGCTCGATCTCGATGTTGTCCGGCCGCGGGCCAAGCTCGCGCAGACAGCTCTCGATGGCCTCCGGCGGCCCGGCGAGGCTGATGATGGCGTCCAGCTCACCCGCCGCCAGGCGCGCACCATCCACTATCTGCTCAGGGGCGAAATCGCCCCCCATGGCGTCTACGGCGATTCGCATGCGGTGTCCCGTTCGCGACCGGCAGGCTGTGCGTCAGCTACGGTATCGGGGTGAGGGGCGTCAGGCCTCGCGCGGCTTCTTCTCTTCCTCGCGGACCGTGTGGTCCACCTTGCGGCCCTTGTAGAAGCCGCACTTGCCGCAGGCGTTGTGCGGGAGCACCGGCCCCTGGCACTGCGGGCAGCGTGAGAGAGCCGGCGCCAGCGTGACCTTGTGCTGCCGCTTCCTGCGCGTGCGCGACTTCGAGTGTTTCCTCTTGGGCAGAGCCATGGTACACCTCTTCTGGGAACTGACCGGACGGAAGAGAGCTTACCGCAGAAGCTCGTGCAGGGGAGCCAGCCGAGGGTCGATCTCCTCGGACCCGCACGCGCAGGTGGTCTCGTTCAGATCGGCGCCGCATGACGCGCAGATGCCCCGGCAGTCAGGCCGGCACAACGAGCGCGCCGGCAGGTGCAGCACGAGCAACTGCCGCACCAGCTCGGAGAGGTCGATGGCGTCGCCGTCCAGCACCGGGATGGGCGCCGGCTCATCCTCGTCGGTAACCTGCGTGTACGACAGCGGCTCATCGATCTGCGCGAACTTGCACGTCTCCGAGAACTCGAACTCCAGGGGCACGGCGTGCTCGCGCAGGCAGCGGCCACATTCGGCCACCGCCACGGCACGCAGCCGCCCCCACACCGCCAACTCGCCACCGACGTTCTGGAGCGTGATCTGTCCGGTCACGTTGCCAACGAACTCAACATCAGTGCCGGGTGGTGCGAGCGCGTCAAACTCAAGCGTGACCTGGCTGTCACGCTTGATCAGTTGGTCCCGGATGTCGTATCGCATAATTGCAACGCCGCCAGCCATCGGGGCTGGCGAACTCAAGTGATGAAGAGTATATCGCCCCGCCCCGCACTTGTCAAGCAGCCTCCGGCCGGTCCTCACAGCGCGCCCAGGCGCATCGTCAGCGTCACGTTCTCGGCCACCTGGTCGGGCTGATTCTCGGTGTACACGCCCACGCAGACCGGGTCGGTGGGCTTGATGTTCGCGAACGCGAACTCGAAGGCCTCCTCCGGCTCGTTGCGCCCGGCGGCCATGATCTTGTAGGCGATGCAGGGCCTGTCAATGCGCCGGATGGTCTCGCACATCGCCACGCGGTCCTCGTGCTCGTAGATCTCGCCGCCGCGGCCGTAGAGGTCGTAGAAGCTGCACATGTAGAAGTCGCAGCCCAGGTCCATCTCCTCGGCGCGCAGCGGATACTCCCAGTAGTGCGAGGCCAGCCCCGCGACCATGCCCAGCTCGCGGATGAGCGCGATCCAGTCGCGCATCTGCTCGGGGTCGCCATCGCGGAAGATGCCGTCGACCATGCCCCCGTGCAGGTAGCAGGCCTGCGCGCCGGTGGCGCACACCTGACGGATGTTGGCCTCGATGGACTTGCGCTCGGGCGCGGTCTGGCAGATCCACTGGATGGCGCCGTCCTCGTCCCAGTACTCCAGCAGCAGCCGCTGGATGTGGTTGTCACCGCGCCCGAGGAAGGTGTTGACACCGAAGCGCTCGCACTCACGCCAGCAGTCCTTGATGCGCGTGGAGGTCCACCAGTGGCGCATCCGGTCGTTCATCTCGGGCGACTGGTGGGAGTTGCCCGAGAACGGGTTGCCGCCGAGGATGAAGCGGCTGACGGTCAGCGGGCCGAGCGAGACCATGGGCATGCCGGGCATGGTGGTCAGTCCTCCACATGTACGTCCCACGGGTCCTGCGCCCAGTAGAGCCAGCGGGCGTGGTACTCGCGCCGCTCTTCGTCGTACCGGTCGGCGTACGCCTGCGCGACGGGCTCGTTGATGAGCAACTCGCCAACGCGAGTCAGCAACTCCGGCACGGTCCAGCCCGCCCGGCCGTCGCGCCACACGGGCTCGGCGCTGGCACAACTGTCACAAGCAAGGAGCACGTCCAACTCGCGGCCGGCCTCGGTCACGAAGATCAGATGAAACGGGCTGCCTTCGGTGCATCGGTAGGCGTAGCCAAGGCCGCGACTCGTCCACGGCGCCAGCGAGGTCAGTTCCCTGACGATCGCGCGGTCACTCCATGTCGCGAG
>JALGVA010000186.1 GCA_029820295.1 Candidatus Zipacnadia bacterium | reverse complement strand
GAGCGTCTCCTCGTCGATGACGTAGAGCATGCCGCCCTCGGCAATGAACAGCCGCCCGTCGCGCTCGACCATGGCGGGAGTCAGTGGCCCGGCGCCCTTCATCGAGTTCATCATGAGCATGGGCCACATGGCCTCCTCGCCGCCCCTCTCGGCCATCATGGCCATGAGCATGATCTGCGCCGGGTCCATGCCGGACTCAGCAAAGATGGCCATGGCGGTTGCGGCCTCAAGGGGCAGGCCCATGTCCTCGAAGAAGCTGACGCGTTCCTGCAGCTTTTGCTCGGCGGCCATGCGCTCGAGGTCCTCCTGCTGCTCATCGGCGGGCTGCGCCGCCAGCGGCAGCACGATCAGCACGATCAATGCGATGCACAGCGCGGTCCTGGTCACGTCGGACACCTCCGCGTCAGTCGTGTGACTCCTCGCGTTCGGCATCAAACAGCGAGAGCTGCCATGGGCTGCTGGTGAGTTCGGCGACGAACCGATGTAGACTCCGCTTGAATGCCGAGATCATCCGTGTCGGGTCCGTTGCGCTCAGATCGACTACCTCATAGGTCGGGGGGCTGTCTTCGACTCGACGGAGCCAAGTGCCGATGTACTGCTTACGAGTCATCATCGTCAGCACTTTGCCCATGGCGCGCGTCAACGAGCTTCGCAGTTGAGGTGAAAGGACTCCCCACGCCCAGATTCTCATTTGGCAGACTTCGCTCGCTTGGAATCGAGTCTGGCCTCGTCTCGCCAGGCTGAGGACAGCGTGCATCGCGTGTTCCGCCAGCGCTGTGGGACCCAGGTTATCGATCGCTATCCTGCAGTAGCCCCGCGGGATGCGTCGGAAGTGAAGACGGTCTGTCAGGACGGAGTCAACTTCGGCGCTGGCCGTACTGCCAGCGTGCGCAATGAGCTCGTACCCCCCAGATGAGCACTCACTGAGGGAACTGACAAGAGCTGTTAGACCGCTCTCGGTCATGTACCTCGCGAAGTCGACCGCATGGTCTTCCGTGACAATGATCCAGGTCCCACGGGTCCCAGCAGCGGTGCGGGGTACACCCAGGACGCCCACGAGGGTGTCTGCGGTGATCGTCCGAAAACCAGCAAGCTGCTGACGCTTCCGGTCATCGAGATCGTAGCCGGTCCATTCTGCCAGCAGTACGTGCCCGACGCGAGTTGAGGCTGCAACTGCGTCCGGCGCGACTGTCCGATGTGCCGCCGGGATCCGCGGCTCGATCTGGAGGAATGTGAACTCGAGGCCCTGAATCGCCTGTGAGGCTGGAGCGAGCCAGCGGTTGCCTTTCACGAGGCCTATGAATAGGTTCAGGGCGAGATGGCTATGCGATGCGTGCCCCATTGTCCCTCTCCATTGTCGCGCGGCGCCCGATGGTGTGCTGGAGGTTAGCGTAGAAGCGCAGAACTGTATTCCCGCAGGCGCCCTCATAGAGATACATCGCGATTGCGTCGGGGTAGATCTCGAAGTACAGCGAGGCACCGGTGTGAAGGTCAGTTGCGTCAACTTGGAGGGCCTGCGTCTCACCGGGCAGCTCTCTAGGCACGCCCCAAAGACGGAATGGGCGGTGTCCGTCGAAGACGACCTGGCAGAACGCCGCAACGTCCTGGATTTCGCCGCCCGGAGCCAACACGAAGTAGACGGGGCTCCCAGCCACCTCCACCCCGCCGCCCTCGGTTGGTACGTAGCGTATTCTGTGTTCTGCTTCCAAACGGTCAACGGTCTCGGCGTAGCGGGCGATTGACCGGGTCACTAGGTCCATGTGGGAGGCGAACGAGGTGCCTCTGGCGGTGAACTTGCCGCTCAGATAGATATCTTCCAGCGCGAACTCGCCAGCTTGGTTGCGGTCCGCCCAGTACTTGAGCTTGACCTTGTCCACGACCGTCCTCGGGCCTATCTCATCGTGGTCCCGCAGGAATGAGTAGACTTCTCTGGTCACACGGCCCCCAGAGAGCTGCATCGCAAAGTGGTCGTCGGGGTCCGCAACCCCCGCAGCACGCTCGAACCTCCGGCGGTCATAGTGGACTCCCATGCCGCGAAAGTCGCCGTAGCTTTGTGTCTCCTCCAAGAATGCCGGCCAGAACCACGTCTGATCCACATGTGCTTTGCGATTGACGATCCTCCCGAGTACGCTGTCGGTCGCGGCTGCGTCGCTGAGCGTGTGCGTAATAATGAACCGTGAGCGCTCGTCAGTGACCGCATCGACGTAGAGGAGCAGGGGCGGCGAGGTACCCCATTCCACGGTCAGGAATCCCGCTTCGTCGGTCTCACGCACAGTCGGGCGGACCTCGCCATGTGAGCGGGTCGGGGGCACCGTGAAGAGATCGCGCAGAGCCTCCGCGGACAGGCCTCGCGCCCCCATCGCGTCAGCGTCCAGTTCCAGCAGATAGGTCTTGAGGTAATTGCTCTCATAGTCCAACCGACTGCTCCCAAGCACTTGCCTGTAGGAGGCGTTCATCTGCTCCTCGAGGTAGTCGAAGAGCTGGCGACGCGTAGTCAGTTCGGGCTGCATTGCCCTCTCACCTCAATGCGCCATGTTCGCTGGGCTCTCGCTATCCCCTCCTGACCACCGCCCAGCACGGGATGGTGATGGTGTCGCCGGGGCCGTAGTCGTAGAGGATCATGCGCGCCAGGCCGTCGCCGTCGCGGTCGGTGAAGGCCTCCGCCAGCGTGGCCGCCGAGACCTGGCCGTGGTGGGCGTCGTCGATGATCGCCGAGACGCCGCGGTCGAGGCGCGTGAAGCGATAGGCCGCGCTACCGTCCTCGTTGGCGACGGTCTTGCCGTCGTAGTAGCCGAAGGCGTTGAGGCGGAAGCCCACGCCGCTGGTCACCGCGCCGTCCGCGGTCTCGCTGACCGGGCCCTCGCCCACGCGCGCGTCGTAGTCCAGCGTGAGCTGCACGCCGCCCTCGATAGGCTCGGCGGCGATGATGGTGTGCGAAGCGCGGTTGCCCGCCTCGTTGCTGATGCGCACGTGGCGGCCGACCAGCGCCGAGGCATCGGCCGCGCCCGCGCCGGTGAACTGCACCTGCATGCGCCGCTCGGCATCGCCCGCCGCCGCGCCCGTCCAGATGGCCTGGTCGGCGAGGCCCTGCAGAGCCTCGTCCCAGCGCACGCGCACCGTGCGGCCGGGCCAGTCGCAGCTCTCGATGGTGCCTGTGTACTGCGGCACCGCGAGCGTCAGGCCCTCGTCGATCGACACCAGCGCCGTGCCACGCACCATGACCGCGGCGTCCATGGCGCCATCGCGCCGGCGCCACAGGGCGAACTCGGCGTCGGTGGTCAGCGAGCCATCGTTGGTGGCGCAGGCGAAGCCGTGCTTCGGCTGGATGATGATGGTGTCGGTGAACTCATCGGTGGTCACGCGCAGGGCCAGCGGCGGGAAGTCGTCGGCCATCAGGTCGCCCGTGATGCCGACCGGCTCGATGCTGCGCACGCGGCGCTCGCCCTCGTAGGGTTCGAGCACGGTCAGGTACTGACTGCACAGCGGCTCTCCGCCGGAGCGCCGCATCACGCACCAGGTGGCCTCATACGTGCCGGCGCCGCCGGGCGCGCTGCACACCGACGTCCAGATGCGCCCGTCGGTCGGGGTGAGTTGCGTGGCATGCAGGAAGACGCCGTCCTGGCCCTCAAGCTCAAAGCTCGCCTGCCAGGGCCTGGTGACTTCGCCGACCCTGGGGTCGGGCATAAAGTTGAGGCAGCGCAGCTCGCCATCGCCCGAGGGCGAGAACGAGGTGTCGCGGTAGGGGACATCGGGGCCGGCGACGGTGCCGCCGCCCTGCGGGGTGAGCGTCACTCCCGAGAACTGCGCGGGACCGCTGGGGCCGTGGAAGGACCAGGTGTGCTCGGTGCCGCCGAAGACGCGCTCGAGCGCGATGGCGTAGCAGTCCTGCTCGTCGATGTCCACGAGCACCAGCACGCGCTCCCGGCGCGGCTGGATGTCGCCTTCGCCGGAGACCTGCGTGGCCACGCGGGCGTACTGTGCGGGCGCGCTGGCGGCGAAGGTCTCGACGCCGCCGATGGGGTAGCTGGAGGTCGGCACGCCCGTGATGTGCGTGGCGTAGTGCGTGCCCCAGTTGCTCTCCCAGTAGCCCGAGTAGGTCCAGCCGACCGGGTAGCCCAGCTCCGGCAGCAGGTTGCGCTGCAGCGCCGCCAGGCCGATGGTGAGCATATCTTGATGGCGATGCTGGATGGCCACGCCGTAGCGCACCCACAACGCCCGCCGGCGATCGCCCTCGCCGGAGCGCAGGATCGCGTGCCCGTAGCCGTCGAGGACGGCACTCGGGAGATCGACCATCCAGCCGCGTTCGCGGCCGATGCGCTCGATCTCCGCCGCCACCTCGGGTGAGACGTTGCCCGGGACGCTCCCGCTCGGCCCCCAGGCGGCCTGGGCGAAGCGCTCCACGCCGGTCAATGCGAAGGCCTCGGCGAAGTCCGCTTCGCTCAGTGGAGCGCCCTGGCGCAGGGGCGCCGGGTCGGTGCCGGGATGGCCCGCGTCGCCGATCTCGTCGGTGGTGCGCGCGATCAGGGAGGCGTCGAGGGGGAAGTCGAATATCTGGCGGAACTTCGGATCGCCGACCAGCGAGACGAACTGTGGCGGCCGGTAGAGGTCGGGCATGAGGTTCTCGATGCGGCCGAAGATGTCGGCGAGGCCGACGGTGTTGCGTATCTGCCCGCGATTGTAGCCGCCGGTCTCGTGGCCGGCGCCGTCCTTGAGGAACTGGTTGGTGAGCGAGTAGCGCAGCGCCGGCCAGCCGTTGAGCAGGTGATCGACCAGGTCCAGCGCCTGGGGTGTGCCCAGCGCCAGCGCCATCGTGCCCACCATGCGCTCCTGCATCGGCCAGTTGCGCGACACCGCGTTGTCGATGCCGTACTGGGCGCAGGTGCGGATGATCCCGGCCTGCAGGAAGCGGTGCAGATCGTCCGCGGTCTGGATCTCCGGATGGTTCTGGCTGCGCACGAACTCGATCAGCGCCTCGTCGCCGGCGATGGTGTCGAAGATCAGGTCATAGGCACGTGCGGCGTTCTCCATGCGCGGCGTGTCCCAGTTGGGCTGGATGTACGAGAAGCTGGCGCCGAGCCGGCCGATGAGCGAGTCGATGGGCGCACCCACGGGCCACTGGTAGACGCCGTCGCGGAAGGCGCGCTTGCGGTGATTGAGGTTCAGGCTCATGTCGAGATGGCTCTCGGCGAAGCGCGCCAGTGCGACCGCGCAGGCGTGGGCGTAGCGTTCGTCGCCGGTGGAGGCGTATGCAGTGGCGGCCTGGATGATGCCGGGCGTGAGCGTGTTCATGTACGCCTGCCACTGATGGTAGTAGGCGATGAAGGGCCAGCGCCAGGGCGTGCCCGAGGCGCCCGCGACCGGCTCGACCGGCTCGCAGCCCCAGCCGTCATCGGGGAACGGACCGGAGTGCATGTCCCCGTTCTGCCAGTCGTTGGACGGGAACCAGGTGCCGCAGTTGGGGCAGCCGACCTTCCACGGGTGCTCGACCGGGTCGAAGACCCACGGGTAGAAACCGCTGCGGCCCTCGTAGATGGCGGTGCCGCACACCGGGCAGCCCTTGCCCACGCCGCGGTCACCCTCGAAGCCGCCCAGCACCATCAGACAGGTGCGCGGCACGGCCGGGCCGGGGATGATCGACCAGATCTCCTCGTCGGTCATCTCCAGCCACTGTTGCGCGATGCGCCCGGGCTCGGCGCCGGACGCGCGCAGCTCCTCCAACTCCTCGTCGGTGTAGATGGTCGGGCCGGGCTTGGGCTGCTCGATCTCCCCGCCCATGGGCCACAGCCGCGGGAGCTGCACACCGCGGGCCTCGTGGGGCTCGTAGACCTCGGCCCAGGGGATGACGGGCACGGTGATCTGCAGCTCGCCGCCGGCGCCCGAGAAGCTGATGGTGGCGTCGCCGGGCTCGATGGCGCGGAAGTAGAAGCGCTGGCGCTCGTCCTGGTCCCAGCGGTCGAACATCTCGACGTTGGCGGGGTGCTCGACAGCCAGCTCACCCGAGCCGGCGGGCTGGCCCAGCGCAATGCGGAAGATCTGTCCGGGGAAGACCCACATGGGCTGATCGAGGATCTGCAACTCGGCCCACGCTCCCATCGCAGTGCAGATGATGGATGCGGCGATCATGGCGGTGGTGGCTCGTGACATGGTCAGACCTCCGTGCTGCACGTCGTTGCGTGCCATCCCGCCCATGGGCGGGCCTCCTGCGCCGTTGCCCTGCCGTCCCCTGGCAGGGGCACTCCTGCCCGTGCGACAGGAAGGCAACGGCAACGACGACGTCAGTGCAGGTGAGGGCGCCTGCACTACGCATTGTGGGGCGATGTCGCGACATCACCTGCGGCAGTACGCGATGATCTGCTCGGCGGACATGCCCGCCAGGCCCAGGGCGTCGAGTCCGCGCGGCGGGTCGCTCCGCAGGTCCTCATCGAGCACCGAGGACGCGATGCGCACGATCGCCTCGCCGGTGGGCATGGCGACCCCGAAGACCTGCGCCAGCTCCAGCCAGGTGACCAGCGCGAAGGCGACGTCCTCGGTCAGGTAGCGGTGCTGCAGCGAGTCTGGCCCGCCGAGGTCCTGGAAGCCCGGACCGTCGCGGTAGGCCACCAGGTAGTCGGCGACCTTCGAGTAGCCCTGGCGCAGCGACATCTCTGGCTCCGGGAGCAGCTCCACGCCCATCGCCCGGCCCAGTGCCAGGCGCTCCTCATCGAGGTCCTCGATGACGCGCGCGACCGCGGGCGTGACCCCGTCGGCGTAGAACTCCCAGTCGCCCTCGACGCGCTCGATGAAGGCGGCGTTGAGCAGCATCACCGCCGGGTGGATGACCGGATTGCCGTTGCTCAGGCTGGTCTCCAGCACATTGGCCGCCGCCTGCAGGCCACCGAAGGCGGGCTTGAGGTCGCGGACGACGTGCCGCGTCTCGGACGACGGGCGCGCCGCGAGCTTGACGAGCTTCACGTGGTGGTTGATGGTCACGCCGCGCTCGCCCCAGGTGCGGGCGGCGTAGGGGAGGGTCGAGGTCTCGGCGACGGTGGGCGCGAAGCCGCGCTCGCCGGTGATGATCTGCGCGACCTGCAGCGCGCCGCCGGTGCCGCCGGGCATCACTACCACGGTCTGGTCGTAGGTCACCGCCGGCGCCAGGGCCTCGGCGATGGGGCGATGGCCGGCGGCCTGAGCGACGATGAGGAGCAGCGACGCGCCCTCGCAGGCGTCGCGGATGTCGTCGGTGGCGAGCTGCAGCTCGGCGCGTCCCTCGGTCAGGCCATCGACCTCGAGGTGGTGATCGCCCAGCAGCGCGGCGATGCCGTCGATGAACTCGGGCAGGTCCCACAGGCGCACCTGCCAGCCCGCGAGCGCCAGCTCGGCGGCTGCGGCGCGCGCTCCGGCGCCCCCGCCAAGCACGGCGACCGTCCGGTCATCAGCCGTCATGCGCGATCACTCCGCATCGACCGGCGGATAGCGCTCCATCAGATGCGCCGCAGCCGCCCGCACCGCCGCCCAGTCGCCGGTCTCGCCCGGGACCACGCGGAAGACCAGCGTGTAGTCCAGCTCATCACCCTGCTCGAACGCCCACGGGGCGCTGTTGGTCTGCAGGTAGAATTTGTGATAGTGCGGCTGGTCCCACAGGCGCATCATGCCGGTCTCCGGCTCGGGGATGCGCGTGCTGTAAAGCAGCACCGCCAGATTCTGCTCCGGGAACCACTGCGCCACCCAGCGCGCTTTCTGTTCAAGCTCGAAGTCCCTGTCGGACTCGAATTCGCCCTCGACGATCTCGCCGTCCGGGGTCTCGGCGATCCAGCGTGTCGTGCCCGGCTCGATGCAGTGCATGAACAGGTACATCAGCTTCAGCTCGTGCGGCTCGGTCGCGGCGAGCTGCGCGCGCTCGACGATCTCATCGCCCCGCACCGTGATCGTGTGCGTGGCGTCGAACTTGTGGATGGTCGAGCGCTTGATCAGCTCGACCTCGTCGGCCTCGATCGCAGTCCCGACCTCCACCGGCCGCTCCTCGCCGTCCACCGTGAGCCGCAGCGAGTGCACCACCTCGCGCCCGCCCTCGCTGTGCCCGGTGCCGATGAAGTTGCTTCCCACGGGGATGAGCACCGTGCCGTAGTGGCCGGTCGGGCCCGCGACCTTGAAGTCATCGTACCAGATCTCGTTGATGGTCCATGCGCTGGGGGCCTCGAAGGGCACACGCAGGTGCTCGGTCTCGACCGTGAGGAAACCCTGCTCGGGCACGCCCTCGTCGTAGAGCTGGTTCGGCATGGCCTCCGCCTCCTCGGCCGGGAAGCGCTCACGCAGCGCCGCGACCTCCTGGCGCGCGGTCTCCTGCCAGGCGCCGGCCTCGGCGCTGAAGCACCTGAGGACGAGGGTGCCGTCGAGCTGCGTGCCCGCGCGGATCTGCCCGCTCATGGGCTGGATGTAGAACTTGCGATAGCCTTCCGCATCCCAGAGCGTCGTGGCGCCCGGGAGCGGCTTGGGCGGCGCCGCGATCTGGTGAGCGCCCTCGCCGGTGAATTCGCCCGAGGTCTCGGTCCCGGCGGCGGGCTCGGCCATCCACTGGGTGAATTCGGTCGAGAACGAGTAGATGAACGGGTAGAAGCTCTTCAGGTCCTGGTCCTCAGCGAAGGTGAATGAGTGCTCCTGGACGATCACGTCGTCCTCGAAGCGCGTGACCGCAGTGTGCTCGATCTCCGCGAGCATCGAGGTCTTCTCGACCACGCTGCCGGCGGTGAGGGCGCCCGGGGACAGCTCCTGCATCTCGACCCCGTTGATGCTGAGCGTCTGCACCTGTTCGCCGTCGCGGGCCATGCCCCCGCCCAGCCAGTCGCCGCCGTTGGGCATGATGACCGCGCCTTCGCCGCCGGCGTCGAT
>JALGVA010000185.1 GCA_029820295.1 Candidatus Zipacnadia bacterium | reverse complement strand
GCCGAAGGCCGCGATGTCCCTCGGCTCCGACCAGCTCTGCGCGCCATCGGTGGAGGTCACGAAGCGCCAGCCGGGCGCCTTGCGGTAGGAGACGAAGATCTCGCCCGCGCGCAACATCCACGGCTGGGGGTAGCTGGTACCGCCGTCGGGCTCGATGGTGGCACGCTGCTCCCACGCGCTGATGTCATACGGCCGCACCGAGCGATGCACCAGCGTCGGGTGGCCGTGCGCGCCCCAGAACATGTACAGGTAGCCCTCGTCGTCGATGAGCAGCGTCGGGTTACGGTGCGCGTCGCCGTCGGGGTTTTCGCCGATGGCCACCGGATAGGCGAACTCGTGGGTGTTGTGGTCGTAGTAGCTGATGGTCGGCCGGTTGCCCGCGCTGCCGTAGACGAAGTAGCTGCGGTTGACCTCCGGCGCGTAGACCGCCATCGGCCGGTGCCACACGCAGTAGGTCGCCATGGCGCCGGAGTACACCGCGCCCTGACCGGGCAGCAGGTTGGCGCTCCCGCACCAGTACCACACGCCGCGCGTTACCGCCGGCGGCAGGACGTCCTCTTCAGCCATGGGTCTCTCCTCCACGGGGATCTGCTGCGTCGGCAGCGCCCCGGCCTCGACGGCCACGCCGACCGCAAGCGCAACCAGCACACCTTCGATCGGCGACCACGTCGTCTTCGTCACGCGCCGAACCGCCCGAACTGCGCGCCGCCGAGGTCGAGGATGCTCTCGCCCGCGGCGAGGCGTTCGCTCACGAACTCGTCGGCGGCGATCACCGCGTCGAACACCTCGCGGTCGATGGGGTCGCCGGGCTGCAGCTCCGAGACCTCGCGCAGCACGTGTTCGGCGCCCTCGGGGTAGACGTGCTCGGCGAAATCGCGATCGTTCTCGTACATCTCCCCGTTCTCATCGGTGGCGCGGAAGCGCATCCCGGCCGCCGCGCACAGACAGGTGTAAGGCGCATTCGTGTCCCAGCGCGCGTCGAAGCGCAGCGCGCCGATCACGCGGTCCTCGGGCCCGAGCTTGCGCCGCACATCGCGCCCAACGCGGTAGATGGTGTCGCCGAGGGCCCTGTTCTCAAAGCGCAGCAGCAGGTCATCGACGTGCTCGCGCTGGTTCTGCTCGGTAAACTCGTCCGGGTAGGCCCGGATAAGCGCGCGCGCCGACTCCATCATGCCCGCGCGCGTGGCCGGCCCGATGGTCGGGTGCTCGACCGCCTCCCAGGTGTAGACGAGTTCCGGCGCTTCCAGGTGCGCGAAGTAGGCGCACAGGGCGTGGCCGAGGTTGTGGACGAAGAGCTTGCGGTCCACGTAGGCCTTCATGTTCGCTTTCGGGTCGAGCTGCGGCACGTCGGGCACCGGGTTGAGGAAGCCCCTGGCGTCGCAGATGAGCGTGTTGTAGGCCTCGGCGTAGACCAGCAGCGGGTCGCGCTCGCGCACGTCCTCGCTCATGATCGGCACCATCTTGCCGATGGAGGTCTCGACCGCGCCCAGCATGCGGCGCAGCGGCAGGTGCGGCGGCAGGTGCTCGGCGACGCCCTCGTACATGGCCTCGGCGGCGTTGCGCATGTTCTCGCAGATGATCACGTCCAGCGGCCCGTTGCCCAGCTCGCGGCGGTGCAGCAGGCCGGCGGCGAGGTTGGGGTAGATGTAGGGCAGCGCCGCGGGTCCGACGGCGGTGGCGGCGACGCGGCAGGTGGCCAGCTCGCGCGCGACCGCGCCCATGTCCCGGCCATCGACGCCGCGCACGTTCTCGACCACGATGGTTCGCGGCTCGCGGTCCTTGATCTCGACGGTGTAGCAGCCGCGCTCGTTGAGCGCGTCGATGATCTCCCGGTCGATGTCCACGAACACGACCTCGAAGCCGGCGCGCGAGAATATCTGACCCACGAAGCTGCGGCCGATATTCCCGGCGCCGATCTGCACCAGCTTGTCCATTCGGTTCATCCCTGACCTGTGAAGGCCGCGGCGCCCCAAGGACGCATGGGGCGGGCTTCCACCCCGACAGCCGTGAGGAACGCGGTGTACCAGTCGGGCTGGAGGCCCGACCTGCGCGGTAGTACGAACGCGTGTCGGCTACGTCCCCGCCAGCATCTCCTGCTCCTGCTGCGCGGACCAGGACTCGACCTCGGCCAGCGGCCGGCGCACGTGCGGGTAGATCACGCCCTTGCCCTCCATGCGCTGCGCGCGCACCGCCTCGATCAGGTCGCGCGCGGCGTCCAGCCCGCCCGCGGCGGCCACGTAGTTCCCCGGCTGGATCCTGCGCGCCGCCAGCAGCTCCAGCGTCTCGGCGATGTCCGACGGGTCGCTGCCGCTCGAGCCCACCACGGAAATCGACTCGTAGTGGATGCGCCGGGCGTCCACCGAGATCATGCGGTCATCGGCCTTGACGCCGCCGAAGAAGTTGGTGACCCCGCCCACGCCCAGGTAGTCGAACGACTTCTCCTGCACCGCCTTGATGCCCAGCGCGACGATGCAGTCGTCCACGCCCCGGCCGCCGGTCACGTCGGCGATGACGTGCTCGAGCGCGTCCGGGGTGGTCAGCACCAGCTCGATGCCGGCCTGGCGGGCGCGCGTGGCGAAGAACCGGCGGGCGGTCTCACGCCGCGCGTCGTTGGGCTCGGAGACGATGATGGCCGCGGGCTCGTAGCTCATGGCGATCTCGACGTGCCACAGCCCCATCGGCCCGGCGCCCAGCACGAGCGTGGTGCCGCCGGGCAGCAGCCCCAGATGCGCGCGCCGCGGGGTGTCGGGCGACTCCTTGACCACGTGTGTGGTGTGCTGCTGGGCGGCGACCACGCACGAGATCGGCTCGGACAGCGCGCACGCGAAGTGTGGCAGCGAGCCATCGGGCACCGGCACCAGACACGAGCAGGCGATGACCTCAGGATCTATGATGACGTACTGCGCGAACAGGCCCGGCAGCGTGTAGCCGACGGCGATCTTGCGGATGCCCCGGCCCTCATTGGCGTAGCGGTTGCGGTAGCGGGAGGGCGCCGACGGCACCGCCGGCTGCACCGCGTAGCGCTGCCCCACCCGGATCTTGTCCTCCCAGTTGCGCCCGACCTCGACCGCCGTCACGCAGCCCTCATGGCCCAGCGTCACCGGCCACTTCGCCGGGTCCCAGCCGTGCATCAGCGAGTGCTCGGGCCCCTGGTCGATGATCTTGTTGTCGGACGCGCAGGCGGCGGCGCACTCCACCCGGCACAGCACCTGGTCGGGGTCGGGACGCGGCACCTCCACCTCGCGGAACTCGACGGTGTCCATCCCCACCCCGGTCAACTGCAGCGCCATCATGGTGTCTGGTATCTGCATGTCGGCTCCCTCCACCCCCTCAGCTATGCAGGACCCGTACGAGTCCGTTGAGCCACACATCGGCCATGGCCGCGACGGAGAGCGCAATGAGTTCGTCATCCCCCACCTCGATCTCAAGCTCCGCGTCATCTTCCGTCTCGCCCAGGCGCATCGGCTCGACGCCGTGCTCGCGCATGAGCGCCTCGAACTGCTCCTCGCGGCCCGCCACCACCTCGACTACGAAGCCGCTCGATTCGCTGAAGAGCGCCCTGTCCGCGCGCAGGCCGTTCAGGGCCGGGGCGATGTCGATCTCCGCGCCGATGTCGCCGCGCCCGAACGGGCCCATGCACATCTCCGCCAGCGCGACCGCGAGGCCACCGTCGGAGATGTCCTGGCAGGCGGCGACCAGCCCCGCGTCGATGGCGTCGGTGACGGCGTAGATGCGCGCGCGCTCCGCCGCCCAGTCGATCTGCGGCACGTTGCGCCCCAGCCCCAGCCCCAGCGCCTCGTAGTAGGCCGAGCCGCCCAGCTCGTCCCTGCGCTCGCCGAGGAGGTAGATGGCGTCGCCGGGCTGCTTGAGTTGCACGGTAACGGCCTTCGCAAAGTCGTCCATCACGCCGACGCAGGCGACGATCGCCGACGGCGCCACCGAGCTGCCGGTCGCAGACTCGTTATACAGGCTCACGTTGCCCGAGATGACCGGCACGGGCACGTTCTCGTGACCCTTCAGCCACAGGTTGGTGGCGGCGTCCGCCACCCCGCGCACGCCCTGGCGGAACTCCCAGAACTGCTCGGGCTTCTCGGGGTTGCCGAAGTTGAGGCAGTCGGTGAGCGCCGACGGCACCGCGCCCACCGCCGCCACGTTGCGCATGGCCTCGGCGACTGCGTTGGCGCCGGCCCAGTAGGGGTCGATGCGCCCGTACTTCGGGTTGCCGTCCACCGACAGCGCCGCCGCGGCCCGCGAGCCCGGCAGCGGCCGCGCCACGCCCGCCCCCGCCTCGCCCGGGCGCAGCACCGCGTTGCCCTGCACCTCCGAGTCGTAGGCGCGGTAGATGTACTCCCGCGAGCACACGTTGCGACTGCCCAGCACGGTCAGCAGCGCCTCGCCCAGGTCCGCGGGCTGCTCGAACTCCGGCTCGACCCCGGTGTACTCCTGCGGGCGCTCTTCGCGGTCGTAGATGATGCCGCTGGTCACCACCCGCACCGGCGCCTGGATGACGATCTTCCCGTCATAGCGCACCGTGTACATCTCGTCCTCGGTGATGCGCCCGATCACGCGCGCGCACGCTCCCTCGTAGACGTTGGGCAGGTCCCAGTCGGCGTTGTAGATGCCCAGCACCTCGTCGGCGAAGTGCTCGGGGACGGCCACCACGTAGCGCTCCTGGGTCTCGGCGCACATGATGGTCTCGGGCAGCAGCCCATCAAGGCCGACGTGCACGGCCTTCAGGTCGATGTCGATGCCGAAGCCGTCGCCGGCGGCGGTGATCTCCGAACTCCCGCAGGCAAAGCCACCGCCGCCGATGTCCTTCATGCCGATGGCGATGCCGCGCTCGCGCGCGCGGTCGCGCACGGCCTCGTTGGCCTTGCGCATGGCCAGCACGTTCTTGAGGAACGGGTCGGGCACCTGGACGGCGCCGCGGTCCTCGGCCTGCTCCTCCTCGTCGAGGATCTTGCTGGCGAAGGCCGAGCCGCCGAAGCCCGAGTCGTCGGTGGGCTTGCCCACCAGGATCAGCACATAGGGCTCATCGTGGGCCTGCGGCGGCACCGCCGAGTGGATGATCTCGTCCTCGGCGACGATCCCAACCGCGACCACGTTGACCAGGCAGTTGTCATCGAAGGTCTCATCGAAATAGACGTCACCGCCGAGGTTGGGCACGCCCAGCGCGTTGCCGTACTGCCAGATGCCGTCGACCACGCCGGCGACGATCCAGCGCGTGCGGTCGGCGTTCTCGCCCTCGGGGTCGCCGAAGCGCAGCGGATCGGCGGTGCCGAAGACGCGCGCGCCCATGCAGTCCACGTCGCGCACGATGCCGCCGATGCCGGTGGCCGCGCCCTCATTGGGCAGCACCTGAGAGGGGTGGTTGTGGCTCTCGTGGGCGATGACGATCCCCCAGCGCCGGCCCTCATGCTCGGTGAAGAACACGATGCCCGCGTCCTCCTGCGGGCCCAGGATCACGTTGGGGGCGTCGTTGGGCAGCAGCTTGAGCGAACTGCGGCTGCTCTTGTAGGAGCAGTGCTCGCTCCACTCCACGTTGAAGACGTGCAGCTCGACGAGGGTGGGGTCGCGGCCGATCAGCTCGGCGATGCGCCGCGCCTCACCCACGGTCAACCCGATGCCATGCTCGCGCATCAGGTTCTCCAGCTCCTCGTCGCTGAGCTGCGATACGGCTACCTGCCGGTCCTCAAGCTCCATCGGTGCTCTCCTCTTCGCGTCAATGACACCGTGCGCCATGCGCCGGCGGGAGGTCGCATGATACACTATCGCGGCGCCCGCTGTCGCCCCGAGCGTAGCCGGTGATCCGGTGGGGGCGGACCCGGTCGCCGATGCTCAGACGATCCGCTTCCCGGTCTTGATGATGTGTTCGGCGAAGCTCCCCTTCGGCGGGTCGTGCAGCGCCCACTCCGGGAAGAAGTGGGGCTCGAGTTCGAACCCGCAGGCCATCTGCAGTTCAGTCGCGAGGCGTACGCGGTCCAGAAACGTCAGGCCCTCCGCGTTCGGCGTAAAGACCCCCAGATCGATGTCGCTCCACTCATGGGCCTGCCCACTGGCCTGCGAACCGAAGAGCACGACTGCGGACAGCGACAGGCGCTTCCCGAGGAAGCTCACGGCGGCATCGATCATCTCCGAGACCTGAGCTGTCGGCGAAGCCACTCACACACCTCCTCGGTGGCGAACAGGTACTCCTCCGCACCCATCTCCTCTGGATCGAGGGCTTCGGCCGGCACCTCGCCCGGGTACCGGGCCATCAGGTACGCGTTGCTCAGGTCGGCGAACAGCTTGACCTGCGACTCAGTCAGGTCCAGCCCGAGCATCGCCGCCAGCCGCGGCAGGGAGTGCGTGCGTGGCGGATGCTCGCCGCGCTCGGCGACCAGAGCCTTGAGCAGCTTCTCGATCGCCTGCTGACAGGTCGTCAGCGCCCATGCGTCGTGACCGAGGCGGGTCATGTCTCGCGCCACTACCAGGTCGCGGTCGGCATACGCAACCCACTCAGCCACGACATCCGGCCGGTCGTTGCCGGCGGCATCCCCATCCGGACGCTCGTCATTCATACGATCCGCTTCCCGGTCTTGATGACGTGCTCGGCGAAGCTCCCCTTCGGCGGGTCGTGCAGCGCCCACTCCGGGAAGAAGTGGGGCTCCAGGTCATCGCCACAAGCTCCCTGCAGTTGCGCCCCCAGTTTCATCCGGCCCAGCAGCCCCAGGGAGTCCGCCTGCGGAGAGAACACAGCGATGTCGATGTCGCTGTACTCGTACGTGTGGCCCGTCAACTGCGACCCGAACAGGTAGAGCGCGGCGACGACAATACGCTCGTCGAGGAACCGTGCCACCCGGTTGAGCACGGCGCTCAACTCGTCCTGCTCAACAGCCATTGGATCAGCTCCTCCGTCCGAGCAAGGTAGCTGCGCGCACTCTCAGCGGTCGGCTGGCTCTGTTCCGCCAGGGAAGCATCAGGATAGCGAGACTCGATGTAGCTTACGCCAAGTTCGCGCATGAGCATCATCTGATCCTCACTGAGTTCCGCGGGCGCGAGTTGGGCGAGCCGCATCAGATTGTGGATCCTCGGGGGCTCCTCCCCGGTACGCTCGAGGATGACCGCCTTCAGCGTCTTCTCGATTGCCTGCTGGCAGTGGAAGAGCGCGTTCGCGAGTTCTCCAGCCTCGACGAGGACCCGTGCGGACGCCAGATCGCGCTCAGCGTAACTCACACGCCGCGGCCTGCTGCGTGAGCCCACATCGGTCTGTGCTCTCCGGTGCGCTTCCGTTGCCGTTGCTGTCCCCGATCATGTCCCAGATCCTCGCGACACTGCCTGTTCCCTCAGCGTCCGCCCGGCTCCCACATGTTCAGGTCCGTCCCCACGGTCTGCTCGGGCTCGAGCGCCTTGGCGTGGCCATCGACGAAGCCGAAGACCGCCCGCCCCTGGTGCCGCGCCTTCACCCGCGACAGCCGGTGCTGCACCCACGACGCCCCCGGCTGCGCCAACGCGCTGTCGATCTCGAACAGCAGGATCGTCTGGCTGTGGTTCGAGATGTTCGTCAGCTTGCTGGTCGTCGCGCCGGCGCTCCAGCCGAACGCGGTGTTGTAGGTCAGCCGGTAGTTCAGCCCGTAGCTGTGCGGCAGGCAGGTGGCCCGCGCGCTCGCCGTCGGCGAGGCATCGTTCGGACAGATCAGAATCTCCTCGCTCTCCATGTAGGGCTGCAGCAGCACGCACCAGGTGTAGCCCCGACTGGGTGCGGGCGCGCCGCGGCTGAGCGCCGGCATCAGCCGGCGGTCATGGTCGTCGGCGTACATGCGCGCCGCGGCCACGATCTGCCGGGCGTTGGACACGCAGGCGGCTCGCCGGGCCATCTCGCGCGCCTGCGGGAACACCGCCAGGATGATCGCCGCAAGAATGGCAATGATGGCGATGACCACGAGCAGCTCGATGAGCGTGAACCCGGCCCGGCGCGGGCGATCCGCCGTCCCCGCATGAGCGTCCATGAGCGCAGTGCCTCCCGCAGGGCTTCTTTCGCCCCGATGCGCGCGAATCCTCTGTGCGGGAGGCCCCGGGAGCGGGCGGCGCGAAATCGCCGGCAGCTCACACGCCTGAAGGGTGGCCGGCGCATGGAGATCGGGCGGTTCCAGGAGATCATCGACGAGACCTACGGCGAGCGCGACGCCGAGCGCGGGCTCGAGCGCACCTTCATGTGGCTGGTCGAGGAGGTCGGGGAGCTGGCGCGCGCGCTGCGTTCCAGCGATCACGGGCGCAAGGTCGAGGAGTTCTCGGACGTGCTCGCGTGGCTGACCACGACTGCGAGCCTCGCGGGCGTGGACATGGACGAGGCCGCGCGCCGCTTCGAGCACGGCTGCCCCAAGTGCGACCGGACGCCCTGCGTGTGCGTGCGCGGCGAGGGGCCGTCGTAGGGCCGAACCGCCCCCTCTCGACGGCAGAGGCGCCGCCGGCACCCAAGCGCGACATCCTTCCCAACGACATCCGTCGCCGCTGCAGCCCATCGCGCCCGCGGGCGCAGGAGGCGCTCGCGTCCCCGACGCGAGTGGCGACGGCGCTGCGGCGCGGGCATCGTGCCGAGCGCAGCGAGGCGCGAGCCCGTGCGCGACCGGCGTGCGCCACAGGCGCGCCCCGGCGCCACGGTTTCGCGCGAGCCGTCCCG
>JALGVA010000045.1 GCA_029820295.1 Candidatus Zipacnadia bacterium | reverse complement strand
AGGCGTCCAGCTCGAACAGTGGCAGGATGGCGTCGAGCAGATCGGGGATGCGCAGGCCATCGGCGCGCACCACGCGCCGGCCCATGGTCTCGCCCGGGAAGTGCGCGTCGGCGAGGACGATCTCATCTCCGTGCCCCATGCGCGCGAGGACCTCAAGCAGTTCGGGACTGATGAGCGGCGAGATGCCCTTGAGCATGATGCTGCCTCCAGTCGGTCAGGGCTCAACGCAGTCCGGCCCCAGGTCGAAGAAGCGCAGCGACCAGTAGTGCGAGTTCGCCAGCGTGTCGTCGCCGGTCGCGTGGATGTTGCGCCAGACGCCGCGCAGCATTTCGTTCCATGGCGATCTCTCGACCGGTGATCCCTGCGCAGGGCGGGTTCCTCGCCCGCGTGCGGTTCGCCTGCCCTCCGCGCAGGAGAGTCCGCTCGTGACGGCGATACAGCGGGTAACGGCGTCCAGGTGAGGCGCCTGGACGCCCAGCTCGGGGAGCTGCCGGGCTCGGGGCACTTCGCCAAGGGTTCGCGTCGCACGCGGCGAAACACCCGCCTCGACCGTGACCGGCATCCTCCGGGCGAGGCGAGGCCCCGTGGCGGCGCACCCGACAACCTCGGCGGTGACTCGCGCGCGGGGGGACGCGGCGCGCGCCCGCACGCCCGTCACGGTGCGCGCGCTGGTGCTGGGTGCGCTGCTGATCCCGCCCAACATCCTGTGGGTGCACAGCATGGAGCTGGTCTGGAACTCCGGCCAGCCCACCATGTTCTCGCTGTTCTTCAACGCGGTCTTCACGCTCACCGCGCTGGCGCTGATGAACCTGGCGCTGCGCCGCTGGCGGCCGCGATGGGCGCTGTCCCCGGGTGAGCTGGCCACGGTCTACGTCATGGTCAGCTTCGCCAGCGCGGTCGCGGGCCACGACTTCCTGCAGGTGCTCGCCAACCAGCTCCCCTTCATCGACTACTACGCCAACTCGATCAACAACTGGGAGGAGCTGTTCCGCGATCACCTCGCCTCCGGGCTGCTGGTCACGGACGATCGGGCGGTGTGGGACTTCTGGGAGGGAGATGGCTTCCTCTACTCACGCGAGGCCCTCACGCCCTGGCTGGCGCCGATCGGCGCATGGAGCGTCCTGGTGCTGGCGCTGATCGGAGCGATGCTGCTCATCGACGTCTTCGTGTGGCGACGCTGGACCGAGCAGGAGAAGCTCACCTACCCGCTGACTGAGATCCCTTTCAAGCTCACCGAGCCGGGCTATGGGATCATCGGCCCCGACCTGATGGGCAGCTCGCTGTTCTGGATCGGCTTCGGCATCGCGGCGGCGATCGACATCCTCAACGGCATCGGCACGCTCTACCCCGCGGTGCCGGTCATCAAGGTCACCGCCATCGATCTCATGCCGCAACTGCAGACCTACCCGTGGCGCGCGATGGGCAACACCTGGGTGTCGGTCTACCCCTTCGCCATCGGCCTGGGCTATCTGATGCCCCAGGACTTCCTGTTCTCGTGCTGGTTCTTCTACTGGTTCTGGAAGCTCGAGATGATCGGCTCGTGGGTGACCGGCTACCAGCGCATGGGCATCCCCTTCGTGCGCGAGCAGACGGTCGGGGCGTACCTGGGCATCGCGGTGTTCGTGCTGTGGACCGGGAGACGCTACTTCGCGGCGGTGGTCGGCCAGGTGCTGCGCGGCGTGCGGGTGCCCGATGAGCGTCGGCAGGCTCTGCCCTACCGGGCGACGCTCGCGGGCATCGTCGGGGCCATCGCGCTGGCGGCCTGGTTCGTCACCAGCCAGCTCGGAGTGAGCGCGAGCGCCGCCGCGGTCTACTTGAGCGGCTACCTGCTGCTGTCGCTGGCGATCACGCGCATGCGCGCGGAGTTCGGGCTGCCGGTGCACGACCTGTTCACCGGGCCGCTGGACATGATGGCGCGCATCGGCGGCGTGCGCCTGCTCGGTGACGCGAACGTCAAGGGGCTGAGCCTGCTGTGGTGGCTGGAGCGCGTGCAGCGCAGTCACCCGATGCCGCACGGGATCGAGGCGCTGGCGCTGGGCGAGCGGCGCGGGCTGGCCGGGCCGGGAACGCTCGGAGCGCTGGGTCTCGCGACGGTGCTGGGCGTGGTCGCGGGCTTCTGGGCGACGCTGCACCTGGCGTACACCCACGGCTTCGCGACCACACCCGCGGACGCGCCCTATCTCGGCCAGGGCGCGTTCTCCCGTCCGCAGAGCTGGCTCGCCTACCCCAAGCCGCCGGACCTGAACCGGCTGGTGGCGCTGTGCACCGGCGGCGCCTTCACCATCGCCCTGCTGCTCATGCGCCAGCGCCACGTCTGGTGGCCCTTCCACCCGGCGGGCTACGCGGCGTCGAGCGTGTGGTTCATCGGGCTGCTGTGGGTGCCGCTGCTGGTGGCGTGGACGATCAAGGGCCTGGTGCTGCGCTACGGCGGCCAGCGCCTCTACCGCCACCTGCTGCCACTCTTTCTGGGCCTGACGCTGGGCGAGTTCATGGTCGGGGGCATGTGGGGGCTGATCGGCACCATCGGCCGCTTCCCCACCTACCGCTTCTGGGCGTACTGACGCTACTGCGGCTCGATGATCGCCATCTGCACCGGGCGGCCGGGCAGCGGGCACACCGGACGGCGCGTGAAAGGTCCGCCGGCCCTGCCGACGAATACCGGACCGGCGACCAAACGATCTGGCGGAGCCGCGCTCCGTCGGAGGAGGCGGCGGCATGTATGCCGGAGTGTGCCAGTGGGTCTTCAACGCCCCGCTCATCAAGGGCGAGGTGGACATGTTCGACTGCATCGAGTTCGTCGGCCTGAACACCGAGGCCGACTGCTTCGAGCCGCTCAGCCGCTACTGGAGCGAGGACGAGCCGGTCGATGAGCAGGCCGAGCAGGCTCGCGAACTGCTCGACGACGGCGGGCTGCTGGTCTCGTGCTACACGCTGGAGAGCGACTTCGCGGTCTACGATGAGCAGGCCTTCGAGGCGACCGTCGCCCACTGCATCCTGGAGATGGACATCGCCGACATCCTCGACACCGACACCATCCGCCTCGACCCGCGCAGCTCGCTGCCACCCGAGCAGGCCCAGAGTCCCGACCTCGACTTCATCCTCGAGCGCGTCAGCGAGGGCATGCAGGAGATCGCCGATGCCGCCGCCGACCGCGGCCTGACGGTGGGCGTCGAGAACCACGGGCTGCTGCTCGGGCGATCGGACCTGGTCATGCGCATGATCGAGCTGGTAGACCGGCCGAACTTCGGGGTCAACCTGGACTTCTCCAACTTCCGCATCGTCTTTGGCGAGGACCACGTCGAGGTGACCCGCATGTTCGCGCCCTTCGTGGTGCATGTCCACGCCAAAGACTCGCTGCTGAGCGCCGCCGAGCCCGAGAACGCCGAGGCCGAGGGCTGGCGGCGGACGCTGCCGAAGGACAGTGAAGAGTGGTACAGGCCATGCGTCGGCGGCGAGGGCGACATGCAGTGGCCGACCGTGTTCTCGATCCTGCGCGATGCGGGCTTCGACGGGACGGTTTCGCTTGAGACTTCGCTGCCGGACGACATCCGCGGCTCGGTCCGCGATGGCGTCGCGAACCTCAAGCGCATCCTGGCCGAGGTCGAGGCCGCAGGGGAGTGAGCGCGGATGCCTGACCCGAAGAGCGCCGCGATGCCCGATGACCTACGGGCCGAACTCGCGCGCAGCGAGCCGGACTACATGGTCCACGTCTCCACCGGCGACCACGACGCCGGCAACGAGCACTTCCTGGTGACCGACGCGCCTGACGGCACCCTGATGGCCGCGATGGGGAGGCCGCAGCGTAGTGCAGGCGCCCTCGCCTGCACACGCCGTGCGTCGTTCCTGATTGCCCATTGCCCTTTGCCGCCGTTCGCACAGGAGTGACGCCATGCCGCCATCCGCATCGACCGCCCCCAACATCATCTTCATCCTGATCGACGACCTCGGCTGGGCGGACCTGGGCTGCTTCGGCAGCTCGTTCTACGAGACGCCCCACCTCGACCGCCTGCGCGCCGAGGGCATGATGTTCACCGACGGCTACGCGACCTGCCCCGTGTGCTCGCCGACGCGGGTGAGCGTGCAGACCGGGCGTTACCCCGCACGCGTGGGCGTGACCAACTACATCCCCGGCTCCGCGCGCGGGCGGGTCATCGAGCCTGACTACGTAACGCACCTCCCGCGCGACGAGCACACCATCGCGCAGGCTCTGGGCGACGCCGGCTATGCCACGTGGCACGTGGGCAAGTGGCACATGGGAAGTGAGGAGTACTGGCCGGAGCAGTTCGGCTACGAGGTCAACATCGGCGGCTGCGCCATGGGCGCGCCCGGCCACGGCTACTTCAGCCCCTGGCAGATCCCGACGCTCCCGGACGGCCCCGCGGGTGAGTACCTGACCGACCGGCTCACCGACGAGGCCATCCGCCTCATCCTGGGCTCCGACGGCCGCCCGTTTTTCCTGCACCTGGCGCACTACGCCGTGCACACGCCGCTGCAGGCGAAGCCGGACGACATCGCGCGCTTCGAGGCGAAGGCGCGGGAGATGAGCCTCGACGAGATCGACCCCTTCGAGGTGGGCGAGCCTTTCCCGATGGAGCACAAGCGCGACCAGCGGGTGACGCGCCGAATCGTGCAGTCAGACCCGCGCTACGCGGCGATGATCTGGAGCCTCGACGAGGGCATCGGGCGGCTGCTGACGGCGGTCGAGGAGGCCGGTCAGGCGGAGAACACGGTGGTCGTCTTCACCTCGGACAACGGCGGTCTGGCGACCTCCGAGGGCTCGCCCACCTGCAACGCGCCGCTCAGCGAGGGCAAGGGCTGGATGTACGAGGGCGGGGTGCGTGAGTCGCTGCTCATCAAGTGGCCGGGCGTCACCGAGCCGGGCAGCACCTGCAATGTGCCGGTGACCACCACCGACTTCTACCCCACCTTCCTGGAGATGGCCGGCGCCAACCCGATGCCCGTGCGGGCGGACGGCGAGGTCCAGCCATGTGACGGCGTGAGCCTGGCGCCGCTGCTCCGCGGCGACAGCGCGCTCGATCGCGACGCGATCTACTGGCACTACCCGCACTACGGCAACCAGGGCGGCACACCGGGCTCCTCCGTGCGCGCGGGCGAGTGGAAGCTGATCGAGTTCTTCGAGGATGGCCGGCTCGAGATGTACAACCTGCGGGAGGACATCGGCGAGGAGCGCGACCTGTCGGCCGAGGAGCCCGATCGCGCCGAGCACCTGCACGCGATGCTGCGCGGCTGGCGGGAGGAGCTCGGCGCGAAGCTCCCGACCCCGAACCCGGACTGGGCGGAGCAGTAGGGCCGGGCGCGCCTCCCCTGCCGGGAGTGCAGACGCCGTCGCCTGCACACGCACACGAGAGGTGAGCGCCATGCCGGAGCACCACACCATCGTCTTCGCCGAAGCCACGCTGGTCACGCCCACGCGGCGCGTGCAGGCCGACCTCGTGGTCGAGGACGGCCGCATCGCAGGGATCCGCCGCAGCGGCTCGGCGCGCGCGGGCGAGCACGTGGTGGAGTGCCGGGGGCTCTTCGTCGGGCCCGGGCTGGTGGACATCCACGTTCACGGCGGCCAGGGTCATGACTTCGTCACCGCGGATCCGCAGGAGATCATCGCCGGCTGCGAGTACCACCTCTCGCAGGGCACCACCAGCATCGCCCCCAGCGGCCTGAGCGTGCCCATCGACGAGATGCGCACGTCGATCGCGGCGACGCGCGCCGCCGCGCCCGACTGCCGCGCCGAGATCCTCGGCTACCACGTCGAGGGCATGTACCTCGACCAGGAGTACCGCGGCGGGCATCTCGCCGAGTACGTGCGCAACCCCGACCCCGGCGAGTACCTGCCGCTCATCACCGACCACGGCGACTTCATCACCGAGTGGACGCTGGCGCCCGAGCTGCCCGGCGCCCTTGACCTGATCCGGGCGCTGCGCGCAGCGGGCATCGTGGCCTCCGTCGGGCACTCGCAGGCCACGCACGAGCAGATGCTCGCGGCCATCGACGCCGGGCTGTCGCACGCCACGCACCTCTACTGCGTGATGGGCTCACTGCGCTTCGAGGCGCTGCGCGCATCGACCGGCAGGGGCTACGCGCCGGGCGTGGTCGAGACCGTGCTGATGAGCCAGGCGGTCACCACCGAGGTCATCTGCGACGGCTTCCACCTGCACCCGGCGCTCATCCGCTTCGCGCTCATGTGCAAAGGCCCCCACCGACTGGCGCTGGTCTCGGACGCGATGAAGGGCGTGGGCCTGCCCGCTGGTGAATACTTCATCGGCGGCCAGGAGTGCCTGGTGCAGGGGGGCATCGCCATCATCAGGGACCGGCCGGAGGTCATCGCGAGTTCGGTCACCCCGATGATCGGAATGCTGCGCTTCACCCACGAGACGGTGGGGGCGCGCCTCGAGGACGCGTGGACCATGGGCTCGCTGACGCCCGCGCGCATCATCGGCGTGGATGACCGCAAGGGCTCGCTCGACGAAGGCAAGGACGCGGATGTGATCCTGCTCGACCGCGACCTGAACCTGCTGGAGGTCTACGCGAAGGGCAGGCGGGTGGCGATGTACCGCTGAGGGATGCCACAAAGCGACAGGCCCCCGAAGATCGGGGGCCTGTCATGATGGCCTGCAGGGCTGCGGGCGCTCTACCGGTCGGGGGTGTGGTGCGAGCCTTCGATCGTACTGCCGTGCGCTCCGGTGCGGGTTGCGAGGCCACTTCTGTCCGCATCCTGCCGGCGGTAGGGCACAAGGCGAGTCGGGATGTCGGCCGGTTGCGCGGCGCGCCCTAGTGTATACCCGACTGACGGACCGGGCAAACCGCCCGTTCGGACATTCCTCGCGCGGCGGCCACGTCACGGACGTGACGCATCGGCTGCGGCAGTTCGCGCGTGCGTAGCTACCACCGGCCGAGCAGCGTGTTCCGGTACTCACGGTAGTCCTCGTAGAGGCGCGCCGAGGGCTCACGGCCGTTGGTGGGACTGAGGTAGTTCGGGTAGTCGAAGGTCACCAGGCGGTCGGCGTGCTGCGCCGCGACCTCCATCGACGCCGCCAGCCGCCCGATCGGGAAGGAGTAGTAGCCGCGAGCGCCCATCACCGCGCACTCGACGTCGGTCCACATGGTCTTGCCCAACTCGTCGCAGACGGCGCGCACCGCCGCCTGGTTGAGGTCGGTCAGCGCCAGCGGCGACAGCCCGGTGCCCCGCCCGTCGATGACCATGATCACGTCCACGTCCGGTACCGCCGCGATGAACGGATGCCAGAAGGCGCGGAGCTGCTCGGGGCCGACGAACTCCCAGTTGTCCTCAGGCGTGTCGCGCCAGCGATAGAGCCCCAGCGGCAGCACGATCTCCAGGTCGGGGCGCAGCCCCGATATGAGGGCCGCGAGCTGCTGGACCTGCGCGGCGGGAACGGTCGGGTCATTGCCGAAGTTGGCCGGGCACAACTCGAAATTCAGGTAGTAGCCGACCAGCGACGGGTGCGCGCCGTAGCGCTCGAGCAGCGCGCTGCGGTACGCGTCGAGGCGCTCGCGGCTCTCGGCCATGACCGCCTGCTCCTCGCCGGGCAGCGAGTAGCCCGTCGGTGGCGCGTCGCCGATGTAGGCGCGCATGCCCAGGGCATCGGCGCGCGACAGGATGACCTTCAGCGGATCGCGCCCGGCCCACGCCTCCATCTGCGGCAGCGGCGCGTCCGGCATTACGGTTGACCACTCACCGTCGCCCCCGCTGACCGTGTAGAGAATCAGCGTGTCGAGGCCGATGGCGTGTGCGTGATCGACCTCGGCGGCGAGCGCGGCATCATCCCAGCGCTCGGCCCAGTGCGGGTAGTGGAAGGCCCAGAACGCACCGTCGAGCAGCGCCGGCCGACGCAGGCGCGGGGCCGGCGGCGACTGCTCGTATACCTCGAACTCGCGCACCGCCGGGCGGCTCCCGGCGTAGGCGGTGACCACCAGGCGCACCAGCTCGGCGGTCACCGGCGGGAAGCGGAAGGTCCAGCGCGGGCAATCGGGGTTGTCCACGGTCGCGGGCAGGTCGCTGAAGACGCCGTCGCGCATCACCTGGATGGCCCAGCCGTCGCTGGCGGGCACGTAGCCCATCGAGAAGAAGTGCACACGCACGCACGAGAAGCTGCGAGCCTGCTCCCACGCGATGCCGATGTCCTTGGGCGGATCCGGCGTCGGATCGTTCGAGCCCCACCAGGTGGTCATGTCGCCGTCGTTGACAAGCGCCGGCGGCACCGTGGGCCCCGAGTTGTGCAGCCCGCTCAGCGCCCTGCCCTCGAGCGCCAGGTTTGCCTGCACGAGCGCCGGCGCACAAACCGCCATCGCCATCGCCACGAGACACGCTCTGAGCACCGCGTTTTCCCCTACTCCGCCTCGGTCTCGGCGATCCACGCGCGCAGCTCATCGGTGAGCCGGTCGCAGACCTCGTCGAAGAGCGCCCGGGCGGTCTCCGGCATGACCTTCTGTGCGAGGTCGGCGTCCCACTCATAGTGCTCGCGCGCCATGAAGCGGAAGACGCTTTCACGCGCCGCCGGGCTGAGCCCGCGCGAGTAGAGCCATGGGTCGCAGCCGGGGTACTTGGGCAGCAGCGTGTCTTCGGGATCGTAGCGATCCAGGTGCACGGCTGACGCGAACGAAGCCATCAGCTCGGCCGCCTCGTTCGGCCCGGCGTGGCCGCCGCCCTGGTCGGCCTCGAACGGACCGTCCGGCCCGTGCTTCACGAGGATCTTTGCGAAGCCCTGGTCCACGTACTGCCGCGCAGCGCCCTCCCACGCCTCGCGCTGCATCTGCCCGGCGTGAGCGAGGTGCACGAAGATCCACTCGAAGCCGCACTTCTCCAGCTCGCGATACAATTCCAGCGCCACCTGCTTCACCAGGGCGGGTGTGAAGCTGATGGTGCCGCGCCAGTTGCAGAAGCCCGGCGCGGCCACCCAGGTCGCGGGCAGCACCACGCCGCCACCGAGCCGCTCGGCGACCGTGGTGCAGATTACGTCGCCACGGATGAAGTCCGAGCCGCAGGTCATGTGCGGCCCGTGCCACTCGAGCGACCCGGCGGGCACGATCGCCAGCGGCAGCCGCGCGATCGCCTCGTCCAGCTCCGCCGGCGTCATCATCTCCCAGCGCACCTTCAGGTCGGACATCCCGGTGCCTCCTCAGCCTGCGAACTGATCGTACAGCTCCAGTGGCGCGCGCATCTCGTCATCCAGCTCGATGACGGCCAGGCGCATGTGCGCCGTGCGCTCATCGCCGGGCGAGAGATCCTCGCCGAACAGCGACAGGTACATGGGGTTCTGATTGCCGAACGGGTCATCCGGGTGGGCCTCGGCGTATCCGCTCACGACCGCGAAGCAGTCCTCGGGCCGGGACATGAGGACCGCGGCGACGCGCGTGTCGGCATCGGCCTGCATGCAGACAGGCAGCTCGTAGAGGCGCTGCGGGTTCCACCGGTAGACGATCGAGAGCCCGGTCCAGCGGCCATCGACCGAGTGCCGCGAGGCGTGCTGGTCGCGCGGGAAGACCAGGCCGGTGCCGACGAAGACATCGCTGCATGTGGGCGCGACCCACCGCGGCACGTCCGGCGGATCAACGTAGGGGCTGCCCTGCAGGTAGACGTGCGGGCGCATGCTCGGCGGGAAGTAGCTGGACAGGAACAGCTCGTAGGCGGCGTAGACCCACTCGCTGCGCACGGTGATGGTCAGGTCGATCAGGTTCGGTCCGGCGATCGCGTAGACCGCGGTCAGCTCCGCCTGATGGGTCTCGCTCGCGGGCCAGCGCACGGTCAGCTCGTCGCCATCGACCTCGACCTCGCGCTCATACTGCCGGGCCGCGCCCATGCATCGGTTGCGCGCGAAGAGCAGGAACAGGTTCAGCAGGTCATAGGCCTCGTGCACGACGTCCACGCCGGTGGCCTTGTGCGTGAGGGTCTTGACGCCGTGGCGCGCGCCCATCGGCTCCAGCATACCGGACATCTCGTCGGTCTCAAAGCGCCACGTCCCTGAGTCATCGGCTGCGAAGGGCATGTTCGGGCCTCCTCGTGGTGTCAGTCCCACCCGCCGACATCGAGGCGCACTCCGCCCTGACGGTAGGGCACATCGACCAGGCTCTCCGGGCGCGTCCAGTCGCCGTAGTCGTCGGCGTAGGCGGCCTCGATCGCGGCCTCCAGCGCGGTGGGCTCGCCCAAGGGCAGCTCCACCCAGCCCCCCCCGCGCGCGTCGCTCTCCCGGATGGCGAAGAGCAGCTCCAGGTCGCGGCGCGCGTTGTCGGTTCCATAGGCCGGCGCTGAGCCCGTGGTAACCGCACGATGGAAGCCTTCCAGCAGCGCCATGCGCGCCACCTCGTCGCCGCTGTCGGCGCGCCACGCGCGGTAGGGGTTCTCGAACACCACCGGCGGGTCGCTGTTCACGCGCACGTGCTCGAGGATGCGCTCACCTTCGACCTCGGTGTGCTCGCTGACAAAGTCGAACTGCACAAAGTCCCCCTGCCCGCCGATGCACAGGGCCTCGCCGAAGAGCGTGCCCAGAGTGCCCTCGACGTCCCAGCGGCGCGGCATCCGCCCGCGAGGCGGGCTCTCGAAGATGCACCGGACGCCGCTGCTGAACTCGAACACGCCCAGGTCCCAGTGGCTGCGGTCCATCATGGCGCCGGTGAAGTGACGGAAGGGCGGCACGGTCACCTCGCCGGTCGCGCCCAGCACGCGCACCGCCTCGCCGGGGAGCAGCATACGGATCGCGTTGATCCCGTGGTAGTCGGCCTTGTTGGTGTAGTAGAGCCGCGCGTGCTGCGGCTCGCCGATCAGCCCCGCCGCGATGATGGCGCGCTTGAGCTGCTCGTCGGCCCACAGCCAGACCTGCTCGGCGACCTCGAAGACGATCCCTGCGTCGCGCGCGGTCTCCACCATGCGGTCGGCCATGGCGAGCGTGGGCGCGATCGGGATCTCGGTCATGACGTGCACGCCCCGGGCGGCGCACACGCCCAGGATCATCGGGTTCGCGTCCGGCGGCGCGGCGCCGAGCACGACGTCGGGCCCGGCCTCGTCGAGCATCTCCGCCAGCGAGGTGTAGCCGGGCACGCCCCAGGTCTCGGCGCTGGCGGTGCGCTTCGCCTCATTGACTTCGCAGAAGCCGCAGAACTCGTAGAGCGGGCTATGCTTCGTGAGCTTGGTGAGCGAGGACATCCATGACTGGCCGCGACCGGTGCCGGCCCCGACCATCCCGATCCGCAATCGCTGCATTGTCGGTTCCTCCTACTGAGCGGAATCTCCCTGCCAGACCACCAGCGTGAACGGCGCGACCTCGCCGGTCAGCGTCACGCCATCGGCATTCCACGCGGCATCGGGCGCATCCTCGTGGACGCCGGCCAGCGAGTCCACCGAGAACGCCTCTGTGGTCGCAGGCGCGCCGTGCCCGCCGTGGCGGGCGAGTGCCTCAACGTCGATGGTGAGCACGTAGGGCCGAGGCCTCTCCGTGTCGTTGAAGACCGCCACGCAGACACTCTCCGCGCTCGCCCAGGCCCCGGCGTAGAGGCCATCGTCGGCGTCGGCCGCGCCATTGAGCCGCACCGTGAAGCTCCCCTGCAGCGGCGGCAGCGCCATGAGCTGCGTCATGAAATCGATCAGCCGCTCGGGAACCGGCCTCGGCCCGTAGCGCGCGTCGGTCACGTAAGCCCACTGCGCGCCCAGCCCCATGGTGCGCAGGCCGGCGCGCACGTTCATCCGGAAGGCCAGCTCGTTCACGCGCGCCGCCTCGTCCTCGGGCAGCGGCTCGGCCGCCATCGACCACTGCGCGAAGCGCCGGGCGTCCGCCAGCCCCAGCGGGAAGGCCCAGCTCGGCTCGTCGGAGAGCAGCCGCTCGGCCATGCGCACGAATAAGTGTCCGCGTTCGATGCTGGCGATCTGGGTGCCGAAGGCCTTGGCGACCTCGTAGTCCCAGACGGACTTGCCGTAGAGGATGCCGTTCTCGATGAGGATGCAGTCAGCGAACCACTGTGATGGCGTGCCCGACGCCTCGTTGGCGATCACGCGCATCTCCGGGTGAGTCGCGCGCATCCACTCGAAGGCCTCGGCCTGCACGCGCAGGATCCCGGGGTCGCTCGGGTCCCAGCCCATGTCCCAACCGATACCCGCGGGCCGGTAGAAGTCCATGCACTCGCGCACCTGCCGCAGGTACCGCGCGCGGAAGTCGTCGGCAGAGAAGTCGTAGATCCCCCAGGGGATGCGCTCGACGCCCGCGTCCGCCGCGACCTCGGGCGGCAGATCCAGGGCGTAGCCGCCGCCGTAGACGTCGAGCGCGCCGCCGGCCCCGGACCTGAACCAACGCGCGGGCAGCGTCGTCCCGCGCTGCGCGAGGTTCGCGATCTGCCGGAAGTACAGGTAGCACCTCAGTCCGTCGGCCTGGTAGCGGGCGATGGCGTCCCGGAAGCCTTCGGCGTTCTCGCGCGCCCAGCCACCGACCCTGCACCACCACTCGCCCTGCGTCGGGTAGCGCTCGTTGATCCAGTCGTGCCAGCCGAAGTACCAGATGTTCGCCGCCGGCGGCACGCGCTCGGGCTCGATGCGCGCTCCCTCCCGCGCCCAGAAGCCCGACGCGCTCACCTCGCAGCCGGGCGGGAGCGTGCGCGGCACGGCGTGCGCCTCGAAGGGCAGCAGCCCCGCCAGCAGCGGGTTGTCGCTGAAGACGTGCTCGCCGTACCAACGCCAGACATCGCGCAGCAGCGCCCTGTCCTTCGGGAACGCACGCCAGGTGAGATGGAAGCTGAAGCGGTCACCGGCGGCGATGCGTGTCGGGTTGTTCTGCACCGATGGGAAGTAGCCCGCCGGCTGGTTGGGGGCGAGAGTGACGAAGTCATCGAGGCTGGTGCTCCCGACCATCACCCAGCGGTCGGCGCCCTCAAGCACCGCCATCGGGAAGGTCACCGACTGCCACGCATCGAGCTGTGTGGGGGCGAGGTCGCCCTCGCGTTCGCCGTAGGTGAGGAGCGTGCTCTCCCCCGCCTCGATCACGCGCACCGGCCGCAGCGCGCCGACAATGTGCGTCCAGCGCTCGGGCGCGAAGCCGTGGCGCACCCCGAGGCGCGTAAGCTGGTCGATGTCGCCGCTGGCCTCGAAGCTTACCCGTTCGGTCAGGCAGCCCGCAGCGGTGTCGTAGAGCACGCGGCAGCGCAGCGGGATCGACGGGTCCTCAGGCGCGAGCAGAGCGCCACGGCCGTCGGTGGTGCGCTCGACAGGTCGCGTGAACAGCACCTCGCGGTCGCCGAGCTGGATGAACACCCGCGTGGTGTCCGGCGCGGCCGGATGCAGCGCCAGCGGCTCCGGCTCGGTCAGCTCCAACGAGGCAAGCAGGCCGGTCTCGGCATCGAGCCGCGCGCGCAGGCCCTCGCCCGCAAGCTCCACGGTACGGTCGGGTGCTGCGCCACCGCCTGAGAACGCGGGGGGCTGCGCGGTCACCGGCTCGCCCAGGCTGTCGAGGGCCTTGAGCGTAATGTCGTCGAGGTAGATCACATCGTCCGGCGTCAGGTTCGACAGGATCACGTAGACCTGGAACGCCACCGCGCCGTCGGCCGCGCGGAAGCGCTGCGAGACATGCCGCCACGAGTCCGACTCGGGCTGCAGCCAGACCTCGTCGTAGCGGATGGTGGTGCCTTCGGCGTTGACCTCGCGGATGGCCAGGCGCGCGGATCTGTCCGCGCCCGGCGTGACCGTCCCGCGCACCCAGCCGGCGATCTCGTAGCGCGCGCCGGGGATGGGCGCCAGCTCGACCTGCTGCACCAGGTGCGCGAAGCCGTTGTAGCGCTCGTCCGGGTCACCGTGGGCGCGCAGCGAGAAGCCGCCGGAGTGCGCCAGCTCGTCGGTGACCGCGAACAGCAGCGCGGGCACGGGCGGCTCCCAGCCGTCGAGGGCGCCGGTCTCGAACCCGGCGTTGAGCAGCGGGACCTCATCCGCGTGCGCGAAGCACAGCGAGAGCGCGAGGACCAGGACGGCAAGCCGGGCGCAACCCATGACTCTCCTCCTCAAACACCCGCCTCCCGCCGCGTCAGGGCAGGTCGCGGTAGGCCGGGTCGCGGCCCAGGATCTCGTCGGTCTGGTCCATCTGCGCCGCAGGGAGCGGCCCGAACTCCATGGCGCCCGCGTGCTCCTCCACCTGCCGCACGGTCTTGAAGCCCAAGATGGGCAGCCTGCGGTCGCTGAGCCCCCACAGCCAGCACAACGCGCCCTGCGCGACGGTGCGCCCGTCGCCGGTCAACACGTCGCGGATCTGCCCGAACATCTCGAGCTGCTCGGCCTGCGTGCCGGACCTGAGGTCCCAGCGGCACCGGTTGTCGTTGTCGGCGAAGGTCGACTCGTGGCTGAACTTGCCGGTGAGCAGGCCCTTGACCAGCGGGCCGCGGTTGAGCGACGCGAGGTCCTCCTCATGGGCGACGCGCAGCGTCTCCCAGCTCCCGCCCAGCACCGACAGGCTCTGCCGGACCGCGCAGCAGTGCTCGCCCGCGGCGAAGACGCGCGCCCGCGCCGGATCGTCGGTGCTCCAGCCGTACCAGCGGATCTTGCCCTCGTCGACCAGCTCCTCAAGCGCGTCTCGGGTCTCCTCGGCGTCGCCGTCGTACCCCCCAGGTGGAACTGGTAGAGGTCGATGTAGTCGGTGCGCAGGCGCTGCAGGCTCTTCTCGCAGGCCTCGCGCACATACTCGCGGTCGCCGCGCTCGCCCCGGATCTCGACGCGCTCCTCGTCGTACTCGAAGCCGAACCTGGTCGCGACGATGACCTGGTCGCGGCGGCCGCGGATGACCTCGCTGATCAGGCGTTCGCAATGCCCGCAGCCGCAGGCGTCGGCGGTGTCGATGAGGTTCACGCCCATCGCCAGTCCCCGCTCCATGGCCGGCACCAGCTCGCGGTCATCGACGAACCCTCAGCCCGACTGCAGGCCGCCGTGAGTGCTCGGCCCGCCCGCCGCCCAGGTTCCCAGTCCCAGCGTGCTGACCTCAAGGCCGCTTCGTCCCAGTCTGCGCATCTCCATGCGTGTCCTTCTCCTCGCAGAGGGCCGGTCGCCCGACCGGCCCTCAATCCAGCGGCAGGCCGAACAGCCGCTCCGCGTTGCGGTGCAGGATGTTGCGCCGATCCTCGTCGGTCATGTAGGCAGACAGGATGCAGCCGATGCCGTAGTGCGGGTCGAACCACGGGTGGTCGGTGCCGAACAGGATCTTCTCGCTGCCGGCGTGCTCGACCATGATCTCCAGCGCCCCGCGCACCGAGTAGGCCGCGGTCAGCTCCAGGTAGACGTGCTCGTGGTCGCGCGCGACCTTCGCCGACTCTTCCCAGTCGCCGTAGCCGGCGTGGCCCATGAGCAGCCGCACATTCGGGAAGCGTTCGGCGACCTCGCGCACCTCAGCGTGGCTGCTCATCCCGCGCCCCGCCCAGGTATGCGAGAGGATCGGCAGCCCGCGCGCATCGGCGTACTCCAGCGCGGGATGGTAGCGCTCGTCATTGAGCGGCACGCCGTGCTGGTTCGGGTGAAACTTGAAGCCCACGAAGGCCGGCGGGCTCGAGGCCTGTCCCGGGGTCTGCGCGTGGGCATCGAACTCGTCGAGTTCCCGCTGCAGGCGCTCGGGGTAGTTCGGGTTGATCACCCAGTAGCCGCGGATGCGGTCCGGGTGGGCCGCAACGATCTCGGCGACCTCGCGGTTGCCGCGTGCGGTGTCCACGAGCGCGGCGTGAGCGGACATGATCAGCCAGCGCACGTTGCAGCGGTCCATGGTGTCGAGCACGCGTTCGGGCCGCCAGCGCGGAAAGTAGATCGCCTGGTAGGGCCCGAAGTGCGCGTGAGTGTCGATCACCGGGCAGTCATCGACGCGGCCATGTGCGACGAACTCCTCGGCCAGGCGGGTGTCGTTGATCACAGCCGCACCTCCTCGAGTATCCGGCGCAGGTTGCCGCCAGCGATCAGCTCGCGCTCCTCGTCGCTGATGGCGGCGTGCAGGAGCGTGAGGATCGGCCCACCCATGGGCGTCTCCGGGAAGTTGGTGCCGAAGAGCAGGCGCTCGGGGCCGAGGGTGCGGCACAGGTCCTCGATGCCGCCGTCCAGCTCATAGCGCGAAGTACCGACCGCGAAGCTAGGGTAACGGGCCATCATCGGCCGGAACAGCCGGTCCTCGCCCCAGCTCCCGTGTGCGACGATGACCAGGTGCAGGCGCGGGAAGTCGGCCAACACCTGTTCGGCGACCGCATAGGTCTCCTGCGCGCCCGGCATCTCGCGCCGGTGCAGGAAGAGCGGGATGCCGCGGTCCTGCATCTCCTCGAGCATCCCGCCCATCGCGGTGGCGTTGAGCAGGTAGCGGTGCTTCGCCGGATAGGCCCACAGGGCGCGCACGCCGGCCGCGCGCATGGCGTCCAGGAACTCGTGCACGTCGCCCAGCTCGCCCGTGTGCGGCGGCAGGATGCCCCAGGCCGCCTCCAGGCGCTCATCGCGCGCGCAGTCGGCGGTGGTCAGCGCGTTGCCCACCTCAGGCGATTCCTCCCAGATGGCGGCGTTGCGCACCAGCGCCCGCCCGATGCCCGCCCGCCCCAGCTCGCCCAGCAGGTCATCGACGGTCTCAGCAGGCGCCAGTGGTGGCGTCTTGGGCACGCCGTACCAGCAGTTGCAGTCGAACAGCTCCATGGGCAGGCACCGACCTCCCGCGCGGCGATGCGTCAGATGATGCTCGCGGCGGGTTTCGCCGGAGCGCGGTCCGTGCCCTGCGCGCGAGCAGGAAGGTTCGTGGCAGATGGCAAACTCGGGGGTGCCGGCGAGCGTCTGTTAAGTCTACTTTCCTGGTGAAGTTGCAGGCACACGCCCCGAGGGCGTCACACAGGCATGGGTTGAGGGCCGCAGGTGAATGCGTGCAGGAGAGATCATGAGCACAGCGAACAGAGGTCACGCACCGGGAACCGTCGCACTGGCGCTCGCGGGAGTATTGGCGGCGGCAATCATCGCCGGCGTCGGCATGGCCCTCGGCCCGCCGGCGCAGGCGCAGCCCGAGCAGGGGACCACGCAGCCCATGAGACAGCCGACCATTCACGCGCCGGAGTTCCCCTCCGGCCTGCAGTGGCTCAACACCGATCGCCCGCTGACGCTCGAAGAGCTGCGCGGCAAGGTGGTGTTGCTGGACTTCTGGACGTACTGCTGCATCAACTGCATGCACATCATCCCCGACCTCACGCGGCTGGAGCACGAATTCCCCAACGAACTGGTGGTCATCGGCGTGCATTCGGCGAAGTTCGCGGCCGAACAGGAAGTGGAAAACATCCGCAGCGCGATCCTGCGCTACGAGATCGAGCACCCGGTGGTCAACGACCGCGACCTGACTATCTGGGACGCCTACGGAGCGCGCGCGTGGCCGACGGCGGTGCTCATCGCGCCCGACGGCACCATTGCCGCGCGGCGGTCTGGTGAGGGCGTGTACGACGCCTTCCACGGCGCGATCGAGCAGCTCATCGCCCAGGCGCGGCGCGCCGGCACGCTGGACGCCACGCCGCTGGAGCTGCGCCGCGAGCATGAGACCGCAGTGAGCGGCATCCTGTCCTTCCCCGGCAAGGTAGAGGCCGACGAGGCCGGCGGCCGACTGTTCATCGCGGACTCGGGGAACAACCGCATCATCGTAGCCACGCTTGACGGCGAGGTGCTCGACGTGGCGGGCAGCGGCGCCCTCGGGCTTGACGACGGCGGCTTCGAAGAGGCCACCTTCAATCACCCGCAGGGCATGGCGCTCTATGGTGATGCGCTGTTCGTCGCCGACACCGAGAACCACGCCATCCGCCGCCTCGACCTGCGCCGGCGCACGGTCACGACCGTGGCCGGCACCGGCAGGCAGGCGACGTTGCGCGACCAGGGCGGCACCGGCACCGCGGTCGCGCTCAACTCGCCCTGGGCGCTGGAGATCGACGGAAACTCACTCTACATCGCCATGGCGGGCGCGCACCAGATCTGGCGCATGAACGTGCAGAGCCTGCAGCTCGAGCCCTACGCCGGCTCGGGCACCGAGGCGCTGGTTGATGGCTCGCTGCGCAGCGCGGCCCTGGCCCAGCCCAGCGGCATCACCGCCGACGGCATGCGCCTGCTGTTCGCCGACAGCGAGAGCAGCTCGATCCGCTACGCCGACCTGCCGCCTTCACGCCAGGTGGGCACAATCGTGGGCGCCGGGCTCTTCGAGTTCGGCGACCGGGATGGCTTCGCGCCCAACGTGCGTCTCCAGCACCCGCTGGGGATCGTGCACCATGCGGGCGAGCTGTTCGTCGCCGATACCTACAACAACAAGATCAGGCGCATCAACCCCCGCTCGACCGAGACTGAGACGCTGCTGGGCACCGGTGAGGCGGGACTGCACGATGGTGAACCGGCACAGTTCGACGAGCCCGGTGGCATCAGCTATGCCGACGGGCGCCTGTTCATCGCCGACACCAGCAACCACGCCATCCGCGTGGCCCCGGTGGAAGGCGGCCCCGTGACCACGCTGAGCCTGCACCCCATCGAGCGCCTCACGCCGCCGGCGCCGCCCTCCTGCCCGTTTCCGCGGGTGAGCCTGCAGCCGCAGACGGTGGCGCCCGGGGATGTGGAGCTGGCGCTTGATCTCGAGTTCCGCCCGGGCTTCAAGCTCAACGAACAGGCGCCCTCATCGGTGACGCTGCGGGTGGCCGGCGACGGCCTCGCCCTGCCCGACGGGGGAGCCGAGATGACCGTCGCGGACCCGGGCATTCCCCTGCGTGTGCCGCTGATCGCACGCGCCGGCAGCGGCGAGATCACGCTCGCGCTGACGCTCTACTACTGCCCCTCCGAGGCCGATGCCGCATGCTACTTCGACGGAACTGAGCTGCGCCTGCCGGTGACGGTGGCCGAGGACGCGCAGGCCGGCGTCATCCACGTCCGCTACGCGCTGCCCGGACGCGTCGAGGCCGAGTAGCCCGGACCTTGCAGCTCGGCACATCATCGTGTAGACTCCGCCGGTATCTCCGAAGAAGGAGAAGCCACACGCGCGTGGAAGACGCCACCGGCGGCGCGCGGGCTACCGCTCCGCCGGCTGCCGTGGCGACACCCACCGGTGACCGGACGCGATGAGCCTGCCGTGGAGGCGGGCGATGATGATGATGGTCGGACGAACTGCTCGCACCCTCGTGGTTGCAGCGACACCCGTGGCCGTGCTGGTGACTGTCCTCGCGTGCGCGTCTGCATGGGCGCAGGCCGCGGACACGGCCCCCGGGGAGGCGCCGCCTCCTGGGCCCGAGCCGGTGCACGAGACCGTGCTGCCCTCCGCGCCGGGCGGCGAGAGCGTCGAGGCGCCCGCGGAGATCTTCAACGCCCTGCCGCGCTTTGGCGAGCAGCTCTTCGCGCGCGCGGCCGAGCAGATGGCGCCTCCGGCCGACGAGCACGCGAACGCCGAGGCCGAAACGCCGGCGCCCGCGTCGGCGCCGGTGCCGGCCAGCTACGTGGTCGGGCCGGGCGACGTGCTGTCCCTGCGCGTGGTCGTGCGCGAGTGGGAGCAGGTCGCCCAGGAGATGACGGTCACCCCCGAGGGCTTCATCTTCCCCGACCAGCTCGAGCGCATGACCGCCGCCGGGCAGACCATCGAGGCCCTGCGCGAGGCGGTCACGCAGGCGTACTCCCACATCTTCGCCGACCCCGGGGTGACGCTCAGCGTCTCAGCCCAGCGCGCCATCGAGGTCTACGTGACCGGCGATGTCGCGCGGCCGGGCCGCTATCTGCTCACCGGCATGGCGACCGTGCTCGACGCCCTCTACTCGGCAGGCGGGCCGTCGCAGATCGGCTCGTACCGGCGCGTACGCCTGACGCGCGTGGGCGCCGCCGCGGTCGAGTTCGACCTCTACGACTACCTGCTCACCGGCAGCCGCGAGCAGGACGTGCTGCTCAATCCCGGCGATACCATCTTCGTGCCCCCGATGGGCGCTGAGGTGGGGCTGGCCGGCGAGGTGCGGCGCCCGGCGCGCTACGAGCTGACCGACGGGGCCACCATCGCCGACGTGCTCGCGATGGCCGGCGGTCTCACTCCCCAGGCCTACGCCGTGCTCCACCTGTGGCGCGCCGACGACCGCCGGGAGTGGCGGCTGCTGACCATCGACTGCGCGGCGCCGGGCGCGAGCGGCATGGGCACACCGGTGACCGATGGCGACGTGGTGATCGCGCGCAGCATTCGCGACAGCGCCGGCAACACGGTGCGCATCCTGGGCGCGGTCAAACGCCCGGGCTACTACCCGGTCGAGGCCTGCCCGACGGTAAGTGCGCTGGTCGGGGCCGCCGAGGGCCTCGCGGTGAACGCCCACGTGGGGCGCGGGGTCATCAGCCGGCTCGACGATCAGCGGCACTTCGAGATCATCACCTTCGAGGTCGCGCAGGCGCTCGCCGGCGATCCCGAGCACGACCTGCCCCTGCAGCCCAAGGACTACGTGACGATCTACGAGCAGGAGGAGGTCGAGCCGGCCTTCGAGGTCGAGGTCAGCGGCGCGGTCACGCGCCCGGGCACCTACCGCTGGGCCGCGAACCTGCGCATCAGTCAGCTCATTGCGCGTGCCGGCGGGCCGGCCCCCGAGGCCTACACCGGGCGCGCGGATCTGCTGCGCCTGACCGAGGACCAGGCCTGGCGGCTCATCCCGGTCGACCTGCGTGCGGCGCTGGCGGGCGAGGCCGACGCCGACCTCGTGCTGCAGCGCGGCGACCGGCTGCAGGTGCGCACGCGCGAAGAGGTGGGCCTCGCCGGCGAGGTGCACGTGGCCGGGCTGGTGCGCATGCAGGGCAGCTACCCGCGGCATGAGGGCATGCGCGTGAGCGACCTGCTGTTCGCGGCGGGTGGCCCCTCCCCCGGCGCGGGGCCGAACATCGAGCTGACCCGGGGACGCTTCGAGGGCTCCCCCACACCGATCCGCCTCGTGCTCATCGGCGGGCCCGACGACTACACGGTCGAGCCGGACATGGTGCTGCAGGACGATGACAGCGTGACCGTCACCGGGCGCGGGGAGTTCCAGACACAGCCCGACGTGGTCTTCCTCAAAGGCCGCGTGCGCGGGCCGGGCGCTTACCCGGTGCGCTCGGGCCCGGATGATGATGCCTACACCGTATGGGACCTGCTACAGGATGGCGGGGGCATGCTCGCCGACGCGAACGTCGGCGGCATCGTGGTCTACCGCCGGCGGCCCGAAGCGCTCGAGGACGCCCAGCAGGAGGACCTGCAGCGCGTTCTGGCATCGGTGAACGCCGAGGCCACGCAGCAGCAGAGCGCGATGTCGGTCGAGACCGAGGAGGCCGCTGCGGCGCTTGGGCAGGCGGTGGACTACCGCCTGCGCCAGGTGATGAGCACGCCGGGCGGACTGAGCATCGTGCTGCCGCCGCGCTCGGTCCGCGAAGGCGACTGGGTGGCCGCGATCCCGGTGGACGGCCGCAAGCTGGTGGCGACCGAGGGCGCGGAGGGCAACCTGGCGCTGGAGCCCGGCGACACCGTGATGGTGCCCCGGCGCGTCAACACGGTCATGGTCCTGGGCGCCGTACCGCGCTCGGGCGCGGTGCCCTTCGCCGAGGGAGAGACGACCGATTACTACCTGAACGAGTCCGGCGGCGTGCGCGAGGACGGCGCGGCCAACCGCATGGTCGTGGTGCACGCCAACGGTGCGGTCGAACCCATCGAGCGTGACAGCGTGCTGGCGCCCGGCGACGTGGTCGTGGTGCCGACGCGGCACATCGTCCGCACGGTCCGCACCGAGAGCGAGTTGCAGACGTGGCTGCGCACCATCATCCCGCTGGCCGTCGCCGCCCTGGTATTCTGATGTCCGCCACCTTCGTCTCGGCGGAGGACGAGACACCCGCATGAGACTCATCGAGAGCATGACCTGGCTGCACGTGCTGATCATCAGCGCGATCGGCGGCGTGATCGTGGCCGCGGTGGTGCACTTCACGCGACCGGGCATCTTCGTCGCCGACACGACCGTGCTGCTGAGCGATCGGCCTGACGCGCTCGCAGCCGTCACCGCCGGCGAGCCCGAGGCGGGCGCATCGCTGGAGCGCCTGAAGGCCATCGCCATCAGTCGCACCGTGCGCGAACAGGTCATCGACGCCCTCGATCTGCAGAACAGACTCAACACGGACAAGGCCGAGCTCATCAACCGGCTGGTCAAGATCACCTCGATCCGGGACATCGGCGAGGACGGCATGGTCATCGCCGTGACGCTGCGCGGCTACGCCGACCCCCGATTCGCCTTCTTTAACTTCCCCATCGGCTTCGCCGATGCCCGCCAGCTCAGCGCCGACATCGCCAACTCCTATGTCGCGCAGCTCGAGGACTACTTGCGGCAGACCAATGTGGCGTCCGCGCGCGAGGGCCGCGAGTTCCTGGAGAAGCGCTACAACGAGCTGCGCGATGAGCTGGACGACATCGAGGACCGGCTGGAGGGCCTGCGCGCGCAGTACGAGCTGCTTGACCCCGACGCCAACGCCGCGCGCGTGAGCGATCGCATCCGGGTGCTCGAGCAGGCGCGCGCCGACGCCATCGCCGAGGCCGACGCGACCGCCAGCTCCCTGGCGGCCGCCGAGCAGCAGCTCGAGGCGACCGAAGTGCGGCGCATCTCCTCGTCGGTGGAGAGCCGCAATCCGCTCATCGCCAGCCTCGAGCAGGAATTGACGCGCCTGCGCGTCGATCTCGCGACCGAGCTGGCCCGGGGCAAGACGCGCGAGCACCGCGACGTCGAGCAGATCCAGGCCTCGATCGACTCGACAGAGGCGCAGATCGCCGAACTGCAGGAGACCGTGGTGCGGGAGGTGGGCGAACAGCCGAACCCGCTGCACGACGAGGCGGTCCGGCGCGTGGTGGACCTGCGCGTGCAGCTTGCTGGGGCGCGGGCGCGCTCATCCGAGAACTCAGCGCTGCTGGCGCAGGCACGTTCGGAGATGGCGCAGATGCCGGCGGTCGCGCGCGAGTACGTCGCCATCCAGCGCGATCAGCAGGTGCGCGCCGACCAGCTCGTCGCGGTCGAGCAGGCGCTGTGGCAGGCGCGGCTGCAGGAAGCGCGGGGCGAGGTCGAGGCCCCCTTCCGCGTGCTCGACGCCGCCACGCCGCCGGTCGAGCGTCGTGGGCCACCGACGCTGATGGCCGGGCTCATCGGCTTCGTGGCGCTCATGCTGCTGCAGGGGCTGCTGATCATTGACCGCCGGTGGTTCGGGGGCTAGCGGCGGCTCCACGTCTGCCGAGCGCGTGCGGCACGGCGGCCGTGCAGGAGTGCCCGGGCCACGGAACGACAACGGCCTCGGCCGCTTCGCCGCCACTCACGTCGTTCCCCGGGTGCCGGCTGCCGGTTCGCGGTTCTCGGGCGTCCATACCGTTCCCGATGCCCCATCTCCGATCCCCGATGCCCGGTCGTCCCTCACAGCCCCAGCAACTGCGCGACGCTCCCCCCCAGCACCATCGCCTTCTCTTCCTCGGAGATGTCCAGCATCTCGATCTGCCGGATGGAGTTGCGCGCCATCTCCGTCAGTGTCGGCGCCGGGTGCGGGCCATCGGTGCCGAAGATGACGCGCTCGGCGCCGAGGCGCCGCACGGCCTCGGAGATGGTCCAGTCCAGAACCACGCCGGTGGCGTCCAGCCACACGTTCGGGTGCGCGTCCGCCAGGGCGATGAAGCTGCGGATCAGCGTCGCGTCGGTGCACAGATAGCGGCCGAAGTGCGCGTAGATCAGCTTCGTCTGCGGAAACGCCGCCGCGATGCGCTCCCCGGTGGCGAGGTCGCCGCCGAGATCGATCAGACATGGGACGCCCAGCTCCCCCACGAGCGCGAAGACCGGGTCGGCGATGTACTCGCGCAGCCGGCACTCGCCGATGTGCAGCTTGATGCCGCGGAAGCCCAGCCCTGCGATGGCCTCGCGCAGCTCCTCGATGACCGGTCGCTCGTAACTGGGCAGCGCGTAGACGTAGGGGATCAGCCGATCCGGGAAACGCTCGACGGCGTCGCGGGCCATCTCGATCGAGCGCCGCGTGGTAGTGGACATGGCGAAGACCACCGAGCGGTCGATCCCGGCCGCGTCCATCACCTCGACGATCTGCTCGGGCGTGTACTCGGTCGCGGCCGCGTCGCCGTGCTTGAGGTGAACGTGCGAGTCGATGATCATCAGGGCAGCCTCCGATGGCGTCAGGTGCACGGAAGGTTCACCGGCCACGCGGGCCGAACCTGCCCGCGCCGACACCACCTGCGGCGGAGGTGCAGCACTGTGAACCGAGGAACGGCGGCGGCAGTCGCCGCGCTGGCGCTGGTCGCGTGCCTGCCCGCGGGCGCCGCCGACTGGACCTGGAACATGGCGTTCACGCAGTGGGCGGGCAGCAACAACGCCGACCGCTACTACACCGCCACGCCTGAGTACTGCGACGCGAAGGCCGCGGAGATCGCCGCCGCCGGCTACACCGCGGTGATGCTCAGCGGCTACCACTTCCGCCTCAACTTCCTGAACCGCGGGGACGATGTGCGCGCCATCACGCGCACCATCGTCGAGGCCTGCCACCGCCACGGCCTGCGCGTCATCGAACACGTGGACCTGACCATCGTCTACTACGATGCCTACCCGCTGGCGTGGCAACACCCCGACTGGCTTCAGCTTCACGCCGCCGACATGATGACGCGCCACCGCATCTTCTGCTTCAACAACCCCGAGTTCCGGCGCTTCTACATCGACTGGGCGACCGGCTTCCAGCGTGACACCGGAGTGGACGCATGGCAGATGGACGAGATCTCGTGGATGGGCCGCGGCTACTGCGGCTGCCGCTGGTGCCGGGCGAAGTGGCGGGAGCAGAAGGGCCGCCCCTACCCGGCGGTCGAGGGCCCGGGCTTCTTCGAGCGCGCGCTGGCGGACGCGCAGTACCGCGAGTGGATGCACTGGCGTGGCGACTGCCTCAATGACTTCCGCGCCGAGGTGCGCGACGCCCTGCTGGCGGTCAACCCCGACGTGCGCATGTTCAACTACACGACCGCCGGGCAGTCCTCGCCGTATGTGTGGACGCGCGGCGGCGACTACGCCTCGCGCGTGCAATCGGTGGACACCATCGGCACCGAGCTGAATGCGGTGCCCTTCGACAGCTACCCCTACGTGGCCATGCTGCTCGCCCAGCGACGCGCCCTGTCGGAGACCACAGGCACGCCCGCGTGGGCCAAGTTCGACATCACGCGGCCCTCGGCATACTTCTGCTGGGCCTTCGGCCGCGCCTGCGGGCATTCGTTGTGGTGGTCGCTGCAGCCCGCCAACGAGGACCCGCGCCCGCAGGACCTGCTGCAGTGGCCGTGGCAGATGGACGACGAGACCGCGCGGCTTGACGCCGACGTCGGCCTGCTGCTGTCGGCCACCACGCGCGACCTGCGCTACGATTTCGAGTACTTCCAGGAGGAGTTCGACGGCTGGCTGCAGGCACTGCTGCTGGGCAACTACGCCACGCGCGTGATCATCGAGAGCGAGCTTACCGAGCCGGGCGCGCTGGACCGCTACCGCCTCATCGTGCTGCCCAACTGCACCGCGATCTCGCCCGAGCAGAAGGCGGCGCTCATGGACTACGTGCGCGCGGGCGGGCGACTGCTGCTCACCTGCGAGGCAGGGACGCTCGACGCCGACGGCAATCCCTCGGCCGATCCGCTGCGCGCCGAGGCGGACGTCACGCGGCCCGACGCGAAGACACCTACGCGGCGGGCCGTCGGCGAGGGTGAGGTGTGGTACCTGGCGGCGAAGCTCGGGCCGGACGCGTATGAGCAAAGCCAGCTTCCGGCCAAGTACCGTGACGGTGGGTTCATCCCCCCGGATGATCCTGAGGCGATCGCCCGCATTCAGGCGGGCGCCGCGACCGCTCTCGGCGACGCGCCGCGCTTCAGCGTCACCGGAGCGGGGCGCGGCCTGCTCTCGTGGGTTTACCGCTCCGAGCGCGACGGCCGGCCGGCGCGGGCGATCCACCTGCTCAACTGCACCGGACGCGACCTGCAGCCGGGCGACACCATCGCGTTCGACCACGACAGCCCGCCGCCAACGCCGCCGCTGCCGGAACTGACCATGCGCCTGCCCGGAGCGGTCTCGGAGGCGCTGCTGGCCTCGCCGGAGCTGCCGGAGCCGGTGGCGCTGCCGGTGGCCCGCGAGGGCGAACACAGCGTGCTGGTCATCCCGGCCGGCAGCTTCGCGACGTACGGGGTGGTGTGGGCCTATGACTGAGCCACGCGCACGCAAGACGCGACGCAGGTCCGTGCGACGGGCGTCCCTGCCCGTCGGCCGTTTCGTCGCCCCACTGGGCTGCGGGACGGCGCACCGGTCCCGCCCCTGGGCGGGATGTCACGGAGTTCGCGCCACGGGTCTCTCAATCGCTATGATCCTCGTCGCCGCCATCCTCGCCCACGCGCAGATCGACGTCGCGTCGGTCGAGCCGCTGCAGGTGGACTTCGCGGGCACGCGCATCATCGACGGGATGATCGTCGAGCCCGCACCGGGGGGCGCGCCGCGCACCTGGCAGATAGAGGCCGAGGGCTGGGCACAGGTCCATCATCGCTGGCTGGCCGAGCCCGGCTCGAAGCTGCGCCAGGAGATCGCCACGCGTGCCCACCGTCTCGAGATCACGCACATGCGGCTGCTTGAGCCGGACGTAACCGGCGTCACCTCGGCGGGCGTGCTGCTCCCGACGGCGCTGATCGACGGCGTGCGCGCGCAGTTCCTCGGCACTCCCGGCCCCGCGGATGCGGCGACGCGCGAGGACTCGGCCTGGAGCGCAATCCTCGGCCCCGGGGGCGTCACGTCCGTCAGGAGCCTGCGCTACCTGCGCCTGCACCTGCCGGGCGGCGCGGTAGACTTCGACTGCGCGCCCAAGGGCACGTGGTGCCCGGGGCAGGGCATCTGCCGGGCTACGCCCGCATGGTCGCTCCTGCGCCGTGGTGACGGTTGGCGGCTCTACTCCGCCGACGGCAAGGTCCGCACCGGCGGCCTCCATGAATTCAAGCTGGTGATGACGCCCGCGCGCGCCGAGCCCGTGGCCGAGGTGCACCCGGCGGTCAACGTGCGCTGGACCAACCCCTACGCGCCGACCGTTCGTCTGAACTTCGGCGCGCCGGTCGCTGGCTTCGAGCCGTGCGCCATCGACGGCGGCGACATCACCCGCGACGAGCGCTTCGCGGGCGTTCAACCCGAGCGCGTCGAGGGCGTCTCGGTCAGCGGAGAGGCGGAGTTCTTCATCCCGGTAGCGCCGGACGGCGTCTACCTCGTGAGCCTGCTCGTCGGCGATTCGGCGCGCGAGATCGGCCCGGCGCAGGCCTTCGCGGGGGTCGGTGAGCCGCTGCAGATGCCGGCGGTGGCCGCCGGCGACTACGACTGCTGGGTGCTCGCCGGGCGTTCGGCGAACCGGGCCATCACCGTGCGCCTGAGCGGCGAGTTCCGGCTGGTGGCCGCGCAGGCCGCGCCGATGATGTTCGAGGTCGAGGACTATCTGCTCAACCGCGGCTGGTGGGTCTCGACGGAGTTCGACGCCGAGGATGACCTGCCGCTGTGAGGAGACGATGCCCATGATCAGAGCCGGCTTCCACGTCGCGGACATTACTCCGCCCATCGGCGCGAGTATCCCCGGCGGCTTCGCGCCGCGCCCGGCCGAGGGCATCCACGATCCGCTGCGCGTGCGCGCGGCGGTGCTGCTGGGTGAGGATGACGCGCTGGCGCTGGTCGGCGTCGATGCGGTCTCCATCCCCACCGAGGACAATCTGCGCGCGCGCGAACTGGCCGCGGACCTCGCGCACATCCCCGACGCGCAGATCATCATCGCCGCCAGTCACACGCACTGCGGCGGCCCGGCCAACGATGTCCTCGGCTCGCCCTCCGACGAGCACTACCGCGAACACATCGTCCGGCAGACCGCCAGCGCGGTCGCGCAGGCCGCACGCAACGCCGTGCCGGCGCAGATCGGCTGGGGCGCGGGCGTCGCCGAGGGCCTGGGCTGGAATCGGCGCTGGCGGCTGGCCGATGGCACACAGGAGACGCACGCCGATCCGTCGCTCGACCATGTCATCGAGCGGGCGGGGCCCGGCGACGCCGAGGTGCTGCTGCTGGCGGCGCGCGACACCAACGGACGGCTGCTGGGCTTCGTGGGCAACTTCACCTGCCACTGCACGCTCATGGGCGGCCCCGAGTTCTCCGCCGACTACCCGGGCGCCTGGAGCGACTTGATAGCGCGCGCGACCGGGGCGCCGCTGGTCTTCCTCAACGGCGCGATGGGCGACATCACGCAGGTGGCCCGCGATCAGGACGTCCCGCAGGCGGGCGAGCCGGCGGTTGCGCGCTTCGCGCGCAAGCTCACCGGCGAGTCGCTGCGCCTCCTGGCGGACATGCACTTCGAGGACGCGCCGGTGATCGACGTGACCCACGAGGTCCTCGGCATTCCCATGCGCCGCCCGGACGCCGAGCAGCTCGAGGGCGACCGTGCCGTCGCAGCGGCCGCCACCGATGACGACTACTCGCGTGACGTGGTCTTCGCGCGCGAGCGCATCATGCTGGCCGAGTACATCGAGCGCGTGGGCGAGGACCGCTGCGAGGTCATCTGTGCGCGCGTAGGAGGCCTGGGGATCGCCTCTTCGCCGGGACAGATGTTCTGCACCTACGGGCTGGACTGCAAGCGCCGCTCACCGTTCGCGCACACCATGTTCGCCTCGATCGCCAACGGCAACTGCGGCTATGTGCCCACGCCCGAGGCCATCGCGACCGGCGGCTACGAGCCGACGCTGTGCCGGGGCAGCCGCCTGGTTCCCGAGGCGGGAGACATGATCGTGGACACGCAGGTGCGCCTGCTCGCAGAGATGCCGTGAGGGAGGTCGCGCCATGGACGACCGGCCCAACCGCCTGCGCATCCCGATCACCGACCCGGAGGCGCCGACCAGCCCGGAGGAGGCGCTGTCGGTGCGAGCCGTGCCGCAGGAGTACGCCTACGTGGCGCGGCTTCAGTGCACCTGCGGGGCGCATGGCCGCATCGAGGTGACCCGGCAGGCGCTGCTTGCAGCCGAGGGCGGCTACATGGACCGGCTGGATGTGCGCTGTCAGGCCTGCGGCGCATCGTACTCGCTCTTCTTTGATGTGAGCGCCGTCTTCGCGCAGTACAACCGGCTGCTCAACCCGGATGAGGGCGGCGCACCCCCTGAGTGACGCGACCCCGAGCGGGTTCCTCGAATGCGACCGCCACGATTCGTCGCCGCGATGTGCCTGATCGCCGCATGCTGCCAGGCTCATGACGCTGAGTGCATCGTCACCGGCGATGACAGCGGGTTGGTCGTGGCGCTGCCGACCGGCCTCCCGTAGCCTGCCGCGGGCTACTCGCCCCTCGGCCGCCAGGTCATCGGGATGGGCTCGCCGGTCGCGCGCCACTGCGCCTCCATGCGGTCGAGTTCCGCGAAGTAGTAGCCGATGTAGTCGTCCAGATCGCTCTCACGCAGCGGCCAGCCCGGGTAGGCCCAGCGGCAACGGCCGTTGAGGGAGAGCATGGTCTCGAGCTGCAGGCGCAGCGACGCCTTCTCCTCCGAGCCCGCGGCCGCGCGCATCTCGTTGCCCTTGAGGGTCGCAATGGTGTTGGAGATGTGCTGCGTGTTCACCACGTAGCGCAGGTACGGATCGCTCGGGCCGTCGATGAACTGGGCCTCGGCGCGCAGCAGGAAGGTCGCGTAGCTGTCGATGAACGGGCAGTACAGCTCGGTCATGCGCACCGGCGGGTTGAGCGTGCAGTGCACGTAGATCGTGCCATCGCCCACGCGGTCGCGCACGATGCGCATCGCCCGATAGCCGCCCATCCAGTCCTCGAGCCGCGGGTAGCCGTCGAAGTACCAGCCGTCGAAGCCGTAGCGCCCACGGGTCACCCGCAGGTCTTCGAGGAAGTAGTCCAGCGACAGGTTCACCCAGTCGTAGCTGGTCGGGTGACGGTAGATGATCGCCTCCATCCCCAACTCATGCGCCAGCGCAATGGTGTCACTCAACTTCTGCGGGTCCCGCACATTGTAGGGCGCGTGCTCGAAGCCCTGCGGCGCGTGGTCGTAGACGCCGGCGAACAGCATGAGCACGGTCGCGTGCTTCGCGTATTCGCGCAGCGCCTCGTCCTCCAGTTGGTAGCGAGGTTCAGGACGCACTGTCGTGCACACGATGCGCTTCTCGAACGACTCCGCCCAGTCGAACTCGCGGCCGGGGAAGACCGCCAGCGCGAACATCTCGCGCGCGCCGACCTGCCAGCTCGCGGTCCACCCCGGCTCGCCGGTGTCCTGCTCCGGGCCCGACATGGTGGTGCCGGGCGAGTTGAGTTCCGGCCGCGACCACGGCATTACACAGAATCCGCCCTGCTGATCGATGGCCAACAGGTAGGGTTCCTGGGCCCGGAACCACTCCGCGCCGATCTGTGACGTGACACCGACCTGCAGGTCCCGATTGGTGGCGATGGTCACCAGCGAATCGCCCTGGAAGCCGATGGCCAGGTCCTCGCCCTGCAGGACGCAGACTTCGTCATCGCGGTGGACCATGGCCAGCTCGCCCAGCGGGCCACCGAAGTCGGCGACCGCCACCTCGCGGTCGACGCCGATGCGCTGTCGGCAGGACATGCTCCCGGCCGCCGCATCGAGGACGTAGCGCGCGCCGGTGGTGGTGACCGTGAAGGTCTGGCCGTCCTGCGCGGCGTCCTCGACCGCCATGCCGAAGCGGCTCGGATGGCCCTCGTAGACCACCGCGTCGGGCAGTTCCCATTCCGGTGCGTCCGGGTAGCGGATCTCCTCGATCGTCACGTCATCGAGGTAGACGCGGTCGGCGCCGTCGCGGATGAAGATCACGAGCTGCACGCCGCCCAGGTCGGCTCGATTCGAGCGGAAGACGCCGGAGTACTCGCGCCAGTCGCCGTGGCCCTCACCGGTGCGCAGCGTGACCGGCATGGCGCGCCCGGCCGACCACTGCGGCGAACTCATCAGCCGCTCGCCGGGCGCGGCGTACCAGTTGCAGTGCACGTAGACGTAGCCCTGGCCGGTCTCACGCCGCGCGGCCATCGAGAAGCGGTAGTAGGTGAAGGGCTTGAGCGGGATGAAGCCCTGCACGATCCCCCTGGATTCACCATCGGCGGTGTTGTCGATCACGCCGCAGCGCTCGCCGTCAAACGCGCCCTCATCGACCACCTCGAGCGCCGAACTCCACCCCTCACCGCCCTCCTCGAAGCCGCCGTTGACCACCAGGTTCTCGCCCACCACCTGCGGCCCCCCACCGAGGCCCCACGCCACGTTCGCCGCCATCAGCCCCGCGAGGGCCAGGGCCACTGCCATCGTGTCTCTGTTCATGATCAGACTCCTGTTCGCCGCACTCGAATTAGCAGGGCCGCGCGAGCACGGGGGGATTTCGCGCCGCGCACCGTCACTCCTCTGCCCGATGAGGCGGTGACGGCGAAGGGAATGCCCGCCTGGCAGGGGAAACCGTTCGCGGTTGCTGTTGCTCGGAGTTCGTCGCTACCCCCGAAGGAGGCCCCGCCCATGCCCATCTACTGGGGCGACATGCACACACAGTTCAACCTGGCGCACATGCGGCTGCAGGCGCAGGGCGTGGACGCCGTCGCGGAGCCACCCGGGGGCGCCGCTGACTGCGAGGCTTTCGTGCGCCGCGCCTTCGAGGGCGCGCGCGACTACCTCGACTTCTTCCCCATCGTCTACTACCCCGCGCACTTCACACGCAACGAGCAGGGCTTCCGCTCCGAGACCGTCGGCTGGAAGGACTACTACGCCGCCGACTGGGCGATGATCTGCCGGCTGGTGCGCGAGTACCACGAGCCGGGGCGCTTCGTGACCTTCGCGGGCTACGAGTGGTCGGGCGACCGCACCCGCTGGGGCGACCACAACGTCTTTCACCCGTTCGACGACCCGCCGCTCGACCTGACACTGCACATCGACGACCTCTACGCGAACCTGCGCGCGCGCGGCGGCATCGCCATCCCGCACCACACCGGCTACGCCTTCGCCAACCGCGGCAAGGACTGGGCGCACTTCGACGAGCAGGTCTCCCCCATCGCTGAGATCTACTCGGTGCACGGCTCCTCCGAGGGCTGCGGCGCGCCGCTGACGATGTTCCGCAACGGCTCGATGGCCCCGCGCGTGTCCATGAACACCATCCAGTCGGCGCTGAACCGGGGCCTGCGCGTCGGCATCATGGCCTCCGGCGACAACGGCGGCGGCTTCGCCGGGCGCTGGGGCATCGGGCTGATGGCCGCAATCGCCGAGAACCTGACCCGCGAGAGCCTGTGGGACGCGTTCCTGAGCCGCCGCGTCTACGGCGTCACCGGCGACCGCATCAAGCTCGACTACGCCATTGACGACGCGCCCATGGGCTCGACCATCGAGCGGCCGACCGGGCCGCTGACGCTGCGCGCGTCGGTCGAGTGCACCGAGGCGCTGGACCGCATCGAGGTCATCCGCGACGGCCGCGTGGTGCACACGCACTGCCACGCGGGCACGTGGGAGCCGCCGGAAGAGGGCCTGCTGCGCTGCAAGCTCCCGTTCGAGTTCGGCTGGGGGCCGACCGCACACTACGGCATCGCTACCGGGGAAAAGCAGTGGCACGGGCGCCTGCGCCTGCGTGAGGGCCGCATCGTCTCGGTCGAGGGCGCCTTCACGCGCCACGGCAACTCCTGGCGCCAGACCGGCGATGCGGAGGTCGAGTTCGACCTGACCACCGGCCCGCGCCGCGGCGCCGCCGAGGGCGACTCGCAGGCGCGGCTCATCGTCGAGATCGAGGCGCCCGCGGACGGCATGTGCGTCTTCGAGTGCGACCGGCACCGCCTCACCTTCACGCCCGCGGAGGCGATGCGGCGCACCGGGCTGATTGTCTACGACCAGGAGTCGCGCGAGCGCATCACCGAGCAGTTCGGCCCGCAGGAGGGCCTGTGGGACGACCTGCGCGATGCGGTCTACCACAACGCGCACATCATCAAGCGCCACATGGCGATCCCGCGGGCGGGCTACACCGCCGCGCTGGAGCTGCCGATCGACGACTTCGCGCCCGGCCGGAGCTACCTCTACCTGCGCGTGAGCCAGCTCAACGGCCAGTACGCTTGGTCGAGTCCGATCTGGGTGGATGTGTGAAGGTCTGGTCCGAGGCCTAGAAACCCGGCCGGAAAGCGGCCTTTTTGGCGACAGCTACTGGTGTGTGAATGGCGTATCTGAGCGATTGCTTCACGCGGCCGCCGGTAGTTGGATCGTCTCCCGATTCGGCCACAGCCGACTTGTGAGTCCGCGAATG
>JALGVA010000044.1 GCA_029820295.1 Candidatus Zipacnadia bacterium | reverse complement strand
GGCGACCGGCGCGGCGAGGTGCGCGCGGCGGCCGCGCAGGCGCTGGGCACCCTCGGTGATCCGGCGGCCGCGGCGCCGCTGGCCAACCTGCTGCTCACCAACCGCCGCGGCGCGACCGCCGAGATCGCCGACGCGCTGGCCAAGCTGCGGCAGCCGGCCGTGGCCCCACTGGTGCCCGCGCTCTCCCACCCGGATCTCGAGGTCCGGCTGGTGGCCGCCGAGACGCTCGCGACCATCGGCGGCCCCGACGTCGTGCTCCCGCTCGGCCGGGCGCTGAGTGACCCCGAGCCCAAGGTGCGCAGCGCCGCCGCCGACGCGCTGCGCAATCTCGCCGATGCGCGCGTGCTCGGCCCGCTGGCCGCGGCGCTGGGCGACAGTCATGCGGCGGTGTACTACGCCGCGCGCGACGCGCTGGCGCGCCTGGGCGCCACCGCCGTCCCCACGCTCATCACGGCGCTGGGTAGCCCCAACACGCGCGTGGCCTACATGGCCCAGCAGGCCCTGACGGAGATCGGCTCGCCCGCGGTGCGGCCGCTGATCGACAACCTGCTGACCACGGGCGGCACGCGCGCCGGACGCTGGGCGGCGATCGCGCTGGGCAAGATCGGCGACGAGATCGTGGCCCCCGCGGCCGCGCTGCTGGCCGACGGCGGCGCCCCCGCCCCGGCCCGGGCCGACGCCGCCCGAGCCCTGGGCATCACCGGCAGCTTCAGCGCCGGCGAGCCGCTGGTCGCAGCCACCTCCGCCGGCTCCCCGCTGGTCCGCCAGGCCGCCGTGCGGGCGCTGAGCGAGATCGAGGACCCCGACACCACCTCCGCCCTGGTGGCCGCGCTCTCCGACGAGGCCCGCGAGGTGCGCGAGACGGCGATGGCGGTGCTCGAGACCTGGCGCCTGGGCGACGTGGACCGGCAGCTTGCCGCCGTGCTGGACGAGGGCGACAGCGACGCGGCCAGGCGCGCCGCCATCGTGCTGGCCGATCACTCGCCCGCCGCGAGCGGCGAGCTGATCCGCGCGGTGGGCGCGGTCCATGAGGAGGTCGCGGGTGAGAGCGAGCGCGTGCGTGCCCTGCTGCGCGACATAGTCACCGACGACGCCGTGAGCGATGACCTGCGCACCGCCGCGATCGGCGCCCTGACCTACGTGGGCGATGCCACGTCGCTGGAGGCGCTCGAGCCACTGCTGGCGGCGGGCAATCGCTTCGCCGGGGCGGCCGCGAAGGCCGTGGGCCGCATCGGCCAGCGTCTGGCCCTGGAGGTGCCCGAGGGCGAGGAGGCGCCCGGCGCCGTGCGGGCCACGCAACTGCTCCTGTCGGTGTTCCGCACGGCCGAGAGCGACGAGATGCGCCTCATCGCCGGCAGCGGCCTGGCGGTGATGGGCGAGGAGCCGGTGAGCAACCTGGTCGAGCAGATGAAAACGGCGGGCGACGACATCCGGCCGTGGATCGCCGCCATCCTGGGCACCATCGGCAAGCCCGCGACCGACCCGCTGCTCGACGCCCGCGGGCGCGAAGAGGACCGGGACATCAAGAACTGGTACGCAGCGACGCTCGAGCTGGTGGGCGACGCGCGCGCCCTGGATCTGATCGAGCGGCTGCCCGACGAGGAGAAGCCCGATCCGGAGAAGATCGAGGCCGGACGGCGCATCTTCGTGCGCCTGCAGGAGCTGCTGTGAGCCTGCGGGCACAGCCTTCACGACGGAACGCGAGTTGATGCATGTGAACAGGCGGACAGTTACGCTGGTAGTGGTCGTGATCGCGGTGATCGCGGGCGTCTACGCGATCACCTGGTGGCAGCGCACGCGCGAGACCGAGAGGCTCCTGACCGACCTGCAGGTGGCCGACCACGGCGTGGCCACCAAGGCGATGGAGGGGCTGCGTGACCGCGCCTCCGCGATCAGCGACCGCCTCGTGCGCCTGCTGCGTGAGGGTGGCGATCAGCAGCGCTGGCGCGCCGCCGTGCTGCTCGGTGACGCCGGCGGAGCTCGCGTGCGCGATGCGCTGGTCGAGGCCCTGAACGACCCCTCCGCCGACGTGCGCCTGGCTGCGGCCCTCTCCCTGGGCAGGCTCGGCGCCAGGGGGGCGGCCGACCGCATCGCGATGCTCGCCGCCGACGCCGACGAGGAGATCGTCGTCAGGGCAGGGGCCGTGCGCACCCTCGGGCGCCTGCGCGCGTCCGAGCATCTGGACGACGTGCGCAAGATCGTCGCCGACCGCCCGGAGCCGCCTCCGCCGCCGCCGGAGGAGGGCGGCGAGGAGGCGGCCGACGCCGAGGAGCCGCCGCCCGACGACACCGCGCCCCTGCGCCGCGCGGCGGTGCATGCGGCGGCGGTGCTCGGAGCGACCGCGGACGTCTCCGGGGCCGCCGAGGCGGACGGCGAGGAAGCAGCCGGCCCCGCCGCGCGGACGGCCGCCGTGCTCATAGCCAGCTCGGTGGCCGCGAACGAGCCGAACGCCACCGTGCGCCTGTCGGCCTGCTATGCCCTCGCCGACCTCGCCGCGCTCAGCCCCGATCCCGAGATCAGACTGCAGGTGGTGCGCGCACTGGCGGGAGCGCTGCAGAGCGACGAGGTGGCCGACGTGCGCATTGCGGCCGCGCACAGCCTGCGCATCATCGAGGCGCCGCCCGATGCCGCTGAGATCGCGCGGCGCGCGCTCGATGAGGCGCGTTTCGACGACCACTACTGGGTGCGCGAGGCAGCCATGGAGGCGACGCAGGGTGGCTAGGCGAAACGAGACGGGCGCGAGCATCTCATCGGCACGATCACCGCGCTGCGCGCGCTCGCTGCACGCGGTCCTGGCGGCCCTGGTCGTCGCTGCCGCATGGCTGGTCAGCGGCTGCGCCATCGACCCCATGGTGCGCCTGAACGAGGACATCGAGTCCGAGGATATCCAGGTGCGCCGCGAGGCGGTGCTGCGCCTGGCCAATCTCGATGACCAGCGCGCGGTGATGGCACTCAACGAGGTCTTCGAGGACGACCCGCAGTTGCGCGACGTCGCCGCCGTGGCGCTGGTCAAGAAGGGGCGGGAGCAGGTCACCGAGCGCAAGCCCGACCCGATCATCGACGGCATCGCGGCGCTGGCCAACAACGTGCACCTGAGCGAGATCGTGCGCGCGCGCGCCGCCTGGATCCTCGGCGAGATCGGCGACCGCGAGGCCATCCCCGCGCTCAAGACCGCCGCCGGCGCCAAGCTGGCCAGCGGCGCCGTGGCCGAGCTGGTGCGCGCGCAGGCGACGCAGGCGCTGGAGAAGCTGGGCTACAAGGAGACCGGGCGCCCGTTCGAGATCCCCATGGGCACGCTCGCCGACCAGGAGATGACCACGCTCATCGAGCCCGAGGCCATCGAGCCCGAGGCGGACGCGGAGGCCGAAGCCGCCTGAGCCACGGCGCCCGTACACGCGTCCACGACTCAGCGGCCGCCACCGGGACACCGGTGGCGGCTTCACGTACCGGGTCCCGTCCCGATCAGCCCTCGCCCTGCTCGGCGCCCTCCTTCGGCGTGCAGCCCCGGGCAGAGATCACCCCCAGGGCCGCCAGGCCCAGGCCGGCCAGCGCCTCGCCGGCGCCGATCATGGGGTCGAGCGGACGCTCGACCACGAGCGAGAGCAGCCACAGCAGCACTGCGCTCACCACCCCGAACACGATGGCGAAGACGGCGGCCATCACCACCCGCTGCGGCCACGCGCACAGCCGCCGAGCGACCGCCACGGTCACCACTGAGACCATGCCCACCGCCAGCGACAACACGACCGCGACCATGATGGCCGCCGGCGCCATGCGCGTCGCCGCGCTCACGAAGGCCGTCAGCGCGAACAGCGCCCCCGCCAGCAGCATGAAGCCGATGGCCGTCGAGATCAGCGCCACTTCCGTCCGGCGCTCCTCCTGATCCCCGTAGTCGGTGGGCAGCGACTGCCAGCCCGCCACCAACCCGGAGTTGGCCGCGACCACCGCCACACAGGCGATGATCCCGAACCCGATCAGCGCGAGGGCCAGGCTCTGATAGCTCCCGGGGTAGCGCAGCGACCAGGCCTGCAACACCGCCCACGCGAACACCAGCGCGTTCAGCGTCTGATGGGAGCGCAGCAGGCTCTGAATGAGGTTGCGGTTGAGCGCCACCATGGGCAGCGTGGCCAGCATCACCCCCAGGCCACTGAGGAGAACGAAGCCCAGCAGGGCCGCCTCGATGTAGGGGCGCTCGAGGAACCACAGCATCGCCGGATGGTCGAGGAAGACGCGGGCCCCCACACATACGAGCTGGGCCCCCGCCGCACCGATCAGCCACCAGCAACTGCTGCGCAGCATCAGCCGGCCGCTCAGCCCCACCTCGGCCTTGCCCGACAGCGGGAACACCACCAACGCGAAGAACACCGCGATGCCCGCGTCGGCGAGGACGGGCATCAGGGCGAAGTGGTCGGGGATGCGCCCGGTCACGATGGCCCAGTTGGCCGCAATGCGCACCGCCGGCGACAGCGCGCACAGCACGACGGCGGAGGACAGGTAGGGCCGCATGCGCTGGATCGCGGGGGAGCCGTTGGCCAGCGCGGCCCACAGCAGCGTCACCATCAGCGCCGGGGCACCCGCGAACACCTGCACCTGCGCCATCAGAGCCAGCGGATCGCGCGCGAGCGCCGGAGCCACCCCCAGCCCCCCGGCGCGCAGATGGCCGGTCATGCCCAGGGCAAGTCCGACGGCGGTTGCCGCGAAGCCGACCAGCAGGCCGGCGCGCCGCAACCTGTCTTCGCCGCCCTGAGTGCGCAATTCCTCTGCCACGGTCCGGAAGCCTCTCGTTGTCTACCTGGCGGGGGACGTCCCGGGAACCCGGAGGTAGTTTCCGGTCGCCACCGACGCGCACCTTCACCCGGACCACGCCCGCACCACGCCCGCTTGACAGCCGCAGCAGGCGAGGGTACAGTACCGGCGCCGTCACGTCAACGTCATGATCGGCCGCCAGGGGCATCTCTGAAGGGGGCCCCGCCCGCGAATCATTCCCCGGGCATCCGGTGCGGAAACCCCGAAGACCGCTCGCACGTCAGTGTCGGTGGGGCGAGATGCCGGCCCGACCGCACCGTGCGGCGGTGCAAGCGATGGAGGGACCTGCGCAGTGAGAATCCGCGCTTACCGCGAGAACGACCGGGCGCGTGTGCATGAGATCACCTCAGCGTCCTTCCAGGACGCCTCAATCCACGGCAAGCTCGAGCGCATGTACGGGCCCCTGCGCGGCACCACCTGGGCGGAGCGCAAGTGCCGCGAGATCGATGCCGACATCGACCAGGAGCCCGAGGGGGTGCTGGTCGCCGAGGATGATGACGGCACGGTCGTGGGCTACATCACCACCACCACCGACCAGACCTCCGGCATCGGCCGCATCCCGAACCTCGCGGTCGCGCCGGGCCAGCAGGGCAAGGGCATCGGCAAGGCGCTCATCAACGCCGCCCTCGACCGCTTCGACCAGGCCGGCATGGAGCTGGTGAAGATCGAGACGCTGGCCACCAACGAGACCGGCCAGGCGCTCTACCCGCGCTTCGGCTTCAAGGAGTTCGTGCGTCAGATCCACTACATCATGCGCGCCGAGGACGCCCGGCGGCTGTGAGCCCGCGAGGAGGACGCACCATGGCCAGAGCATCACGGACCGGCAACCGCCGCACCCACCTGCGGCGGAGCATCGCGCTTGCGCTGAGCATCGCGTCTCTGTGCCTGTGCGCGGCCACCATCGCCGGCGCCGCGCGCGCACACTGGCACCGCAGCTTCGAGGACGGCCTGGCCGCGGCCGCCCAGTCGGGCAAGCCCATCGTGGTCTTCGCGTACATCAGCCAGCCCGGCGGCGCCTACGACTTCGCTCACGACGGCATGCTGAACGAGACTCTGGTGGACGAGGGCGTGGTCGAAGCACTGGAGGCGTTCGAGGCCGTTATGTTCGACGTGCGCGCCCCCGGCAACCAGGCCGCGCGCCGCCGCCTCAATGTCTCCCCGGTGGTCACGCCGGCCACCGGCGTGGTGGACGTAGAGCGCGTTGCCACATACCCGATCACCCTGTTCCTCGACCGTCGCGGCGACGAGCTGTTCCGCCGCCACGGCTACCTGCCCCCCGACGCCTACCGCCTGCAGCTTGAGCGCTCGGCAGCGCTGTTCGAGAAGCTGCGGGCGGTCACCGAGGAGCCTGACAGCGCGGTGGCGCGCCGGGAACTCGGCCGCGCTTACATGGAGATGGACTTCGCGCCCGATGACCCCTTCTATCGCGCCGCCGTAGAGAACCTCGAGCGCGCCACCGAGCTTGACCCGAACAACCTCACCGGCGCGAAGTTCGATGCCCGCGTGGACCTGACCATCCTGCGCCTGCCCGACGACCCCGAGCAGGCGCTGACCGATCTGCGCGACCTGCAGGCCCAGGACGATGACGGCGACCGCCTCTTCGAGACCCAGTACTACATCGCGGTCGCGCAGTACGTACTCGAGGACATGGCCGGCGCCATCCGCACACTTGAGCGCTTCGAGACCGACGACCGGGACTCACCGTGGTTCGACACCCCGTGGACTCCGCAGGCGCTGGGTCTCCTCGGCCACATCCGGGAACGCGTCGAGGCCGGCGGCTAGCGCACAGCAGGCCGTCGCGCTCCACGCAGAGACGGCGCCTCGTCCCCCCCGTGCCGTCGCCGTTGCCTTGGCGTCGCCTACTCCTCGGTCATGACGTCCGCCAGGAACGCCGCCAACACCGCCGCGCCCTCGACCATGTCGTCGATCATGATGTGCTCGGCGGGGCCGTGCGCCTGGCCGGCCAGCGACGGGCCGAAGAGCATGGTCGGGATGCCGGCGAGCGCCGCCGGGAAGGCCGCGTCGGTCCACGCCACCATGCGGTTCACGACCGGCTCCCGCTCCAGCACGTCCCGGAAGCTCGCCCCCAGCCGCTGCGCCCAGGGGTCATCGTCGGGCTGGTCGAAGGGCACCAGGTCCTTGACCCACACGATCTGCGCGGGGTGCGCGGCCAGCCACTCGTCGTCGGCCTCGGCCGCGCGGATCATCTCCTCGAAGCGCGCGCGGATGGGCGCGCCGCCCCACGGATGCCCGGCCACCCGCGCCTGCTCCGCCTCCTCGACCGCGTAGACGATGTTGAGCGACAGGTAGGCGCTGCCCGGGATCACGGCGGCGTGGCTGCCCGAGCGGAAGATGCCCACGTTCACGCGGCAGTCGGGCCGCGCGCTCTCGCGCTCGCGCTTGAAGACGTCGATCGCCTGCTTGACCACGAAGCCCTTGTCGATGGCCGAGACGCCGTTGCCGCGCGCGGCGTGGCCCTCGCGCCCGGTGACAGTCAGGTCGGCGGTCAGGCAGCCGCCACAGCCCACCGTGATCGCCAGCCCGTTGCCGTCCACGAAGATCGCGACGTCGCCCGTGTAACCGGCGTCGAGGCAGGCGAGTGTGCCCGCGCCCGAGCCGCTCGACTCCTCCTCGACCACGCTCTCGAAGACGATCGAGCCGCGCAGGTCGAGCCCGGCGTCGAGCAGCATGCTGATTGCCTCGACGCCTACCGTGATGCCGCCCTTGCAGTCGCTGGTGCCGCGGCCGTGCACGGCGCCGTCGCGCACCTCGGCGGCGAACGGGTCGATCTCCATCGTGGCCACGCCCACCGTGTCCATGTGCCCGTTGATGATCACGCGCGGGCCTTCGCCGAACTCCCACTCGGCCACCAGGTTGGGCCGGCCCGCGAACTGCCGGTCGGCGGGGCCGATCACGTCCATGCGCGCGTAGATGTCGTCCGGGCAGTCGAAGGTGCGCGTGCGCCCGCCCAGCGAGCGCAGCACCGGTTCGAGGTACTCCTGCCCGGCCGCCTCGCCGGGCGCGTCGTCGTCACCGCAGTAACGGTTGCGGGTGTCAATGCGCACCAGGTCCTGCAGGCGCGCTACCATGGCGTCGCGGCGCGCGTGAGCGGCTGAGAGGAAGCGATGCATGGCTTATCTCCCTTCGGCGCAGTGGGCTTCGCGGGCGTACTTCGCCGGACGGGAACGCCAGGCCTTCCGGGAAGGAGCGCCGCGCCGCCGCCGCGAAATACTGCCCAATGTCGCCGCCATGAGCTTCGTGCCCCACGTGTCCGCCCGGTGCCGGCATGTGGGCATGTACTGTTCCCGGCCGCCAGGAGTCTGATCCCGCATGCCAGCCAGCGAAGGCGCCCCCGAGCGCTACGACATTATCACCGTCGGCAGCGCGACCAACGACGTGATGGTGCACGTCGATTCCGCGAACATCATCACCTGCGAGGACGCCGACGGCGCGCGCGCGTGGATGGCCTTCGAATACGGCGGCAAGATCCACGTCAACGACATGCTCATTACCGTCGGCGGCGGCTCTATCAACACCGCAGTCACCTTCGGCCGCCAGGGCCTGCGCGTCGCGGCGGTCAGCAAGATCGGGCGCGACGACCCCGCCGAGCGCATAAAGCGCTGCCTGGAGCAGGCGGGCGTGATGACCCACCTGCTCGCGCACTCGGACACCTCCGGCACCGGCTACTCGACCATCATCACCACCTTCACCGGCGAACGCACCGTGCTGGTGCATCGGGGGGCCAGCCGCGAGCTGGCCGCCCAGGACATCGCGTGGGATGAGCTGGCGAAGAGCGACTGGCTCTACGTCGGCGCCCTCGCCGGCGATAGCTGGCGGCTCTACCCGGAGTTCGCCGACTTCGCCCGGGAGCACGGCATCAAGCTGGGGCTGAACCTGGGCACCTCGCAGATCGACCAGGGGCTGGCGGAGTACGGACGGTTGCTGGAATGCACCTACATCATCTTCCAGAACGATGAGGAGATGCGGCGGCTCACCGGCGTGGAGGAGGAGCGCGGCGACCACGACGAGCGCGAAATCTGCCGCCGCCTGCACGACCACGGCGTGGACATCGCGGTCATCACCGATGGCCGCCGCGGCGCCATGGCCTCCGACGGCAGGCGCTACTACACCGTCCCGGCGTATCCGGTTGAGATCGCCTCCACCGTCGGCGCGGGCGACGCCTTCGCCGCCGGCTGCATCTCCGGCCTCATCCACGGCCGCAACATCCCCGAGAGCCTGCGCCTGGGCGCCGCCAACGCCGCGTCGGTGGTCTCCCAACCGGGCGCCAACCGCGGCGTGCTCACCTGGCAGGAAGCGCTCGACTACGTGGCCGCGCACCGCTCGGCCTGAACGGCCACGCGGCCGGAACTCACGAGAGGACGATGACGCAGTGACTCTGCTCAAGGGCGTGGGCGCATACCTCGGCATCGGCACGGCGGTCGGGATCATCTCCGGCCTGTTCGGCATCGGCGGCGGCATCCTCATGGTGCCCGCCATCATATTCATCTGGGCAAAAGAGCCGAAGGTCGCCGTCGCCACCTCGCTCGCGGTCATGATCCCCGGCGCAATCGCCGGCGTCGCCCGCCACCACTTCTCCTACGGCACCGTGGACTGGAAGATCGCCGCCGGCCTCGCCGTGGGCGCCATCATCGGCAGCGCCCTCATCGGCGCGCCCCTGGCCAACATCATCTCCGGCGAGGCCCTCAAGAAGGGCTTCGGCATCCTGCTCATCATCTTCGGCCTGCGCATGACCGGCGTCTTCGAGCTGATCTCCGCCAAGTTCACCGCCCTCATCCAGATGGTCATCCGCTGACACACCCGTGCCGCCACCGGGGAGATCGGCCACGCAAGAGAGAAAGGTCGTATTTCTTTAAGATCGCGGGAGGTGGCCCCACGTGCCGCGCCGAAGGTTCGGGCTCGATGGCCCAGATCGACGAGCGAGGAGGTCGCAGACGCATGAGGCGCAAGGGCTTCACTCTGATTGAGCTGCTGGTCGTCATCGCGATCATCGCCATCCTGGCGGCGATCCTGTTCCCGGTCTTCGCCCGCGCGCGCGAGAAGGCGCGCCAGGCCGCATGTCTGTCGAACGTGAAGCAGATCGCGCTCGGCATGCAGATGTACATCCAGGACTACGACGAGAAGTTGCCGTACCACTACTTCCGCAATCCGAGCGGGACCATCGTCGGCAGCATCATCACCGTCATCCATCCGTACATCAAGAACGTGGACGTCTGGGACTGCCCCAGTGCTGCGCGCACGACCGCGCGTAACGCCGATGGCACGCCCGCGATCCTCGGCGAGATGAGCTACGGGTGGAACTTCTACATCTTCGCCTGGACCGACACCAAGCTGGCCACCATCAAGACCCCCGCCGAGTGTGTCATCTGCGCGGACACCTGCTCCGACAGCTGGGGGCGCGGCCGCCTGTACTACCCGTCCTATCCGCCGGGCTATAACGACGCCTGCGCGACCAACAACAACTGGCCGTCGGGCTGCGACAACTCCTACTGGAATACCGGCAGCATTGGCTACCGCCCGGGCTTCAATTTCGTGGTGCGCCACAACGGCCAGGGCAACGTCAACTTCGTCGATGGCCACGCCAAGTCGTTCAGCTACAGCGCCCTTTACGACAACGGCAACAACACGTACTTCGACAGGAGTTAGCTGCGCGAGTAGAGATGCGTCCTCGGGCGCGGCCTCCGACGGCCGCGCCCGTCATCGTACGTGCGGCGAGCGTACTACGGGGTTCCTGAGCTTCGGGAAGGTATTCGCGGCGTCAGGCCGAAGGGCTCTGCGGTTCCGTTATGACACGACGTAAGGAGGTCACCGCACCATGACTCGCAGGGGCTTCACTCTCATCGAACTCCTGGTCGTGATCGCGATCATCGCCATCCTGGCGGCGATCCTGTTCCCCGTCTTCGCCCGCGCGCGCGAGAAGGCGCGCCAGACGTCCTGTCTGAACAACGTCAAGGAGATCGACCTGGCCATCTTGATGTACGCCGGTGACTACGACGAGTGCCTGCCCTTCCTGTACAACGTCCCGCCCGTCGGACCGCGCTACGGGCTGATCCAGATCACCCAGCCCTACATCAAGAACTGGCAGATCCACAACTGCCCGAGTGCGGACATGCTCACCTCGCAGAGCTACCTCGGCCATCGCAGCTACGGCTACAATGTGGGCACCTTCACCGTGTTCACCACCGGCGGCACGCCGCGCAAGCTGGCGCACATCCTGCGCCCGGCGACCATCTACATGATGGGCGACTGCTGCGCCGACCCCAACGCCCCCGGCCGCGGGCACCTGCCCAGCGCCGGACCGTTCCGCTGTGACCCCGATGGCAGCAACTGCAAGACCTGTGGCGGCCGGCATAACTCCTACTACGGCAACCACAACTGGGAGCGCCCGGGCTTCAACTTCATCGAGCGCCACAACGGCACCGGCAACGTGGGCTTCTTCGACGGCCACGCCAAGGCCATGAAGCACTACGAACTCTACCAGAACGGCAACAACCACCCCTACTTCGACTGGAACCAGTAGCCCGACCGCCCTGGCGTACACACCAAACGGCCCGGCGGCAGTCGCCGCCGGGCCGTTCGATTGCTGACGCGCCGCCTCGATCAGATGACCGGCGAGATCACCAGCACGCGCTCATCGCCCTCACCCTCCGAGTAGGTCTCCACCTCAGGATCCTCCTTGAGCGCCAGGTGCATGATGCGGCGCTCGTAGGCCTTCAGGTCCGGGACCACGACCTCGCGCCCGGTCTGCTTGGCCTCCTCGGCCAACTTGTGCGCGCGCTGCTCGATCATCTGCTGGTGGCGCTCCCGGTAGTCTTCGGCGTCCACGATGATACGCGCCCCGTCATCCACGCGCCGGTTGGCCACGATGGCCACCACAAGCTGTACGGCGTCCAGCGTCGCCCCATGCCGGCCGATCAGCAGGCCCATGTCCTCGCCCTCGACGTTGAGCCGCACCTCGTCCTCGCTGATGTCGGCGATGTGCGCCACGCCCTCCAGCCCCATCAGATCGATCATCTGCTGCAGCATGTCGCGGGCCGCCTCGGCCAGCTCGGCGTGCTGCATCGGCCCCGCCCCCTCGGCGACCTCCGCCTCCGCCTCGGCCGCCGCCTCCGGCCCTTCGGCGGCCGGCTCCTCGGTGGGCTCCTCGCCGCGCTCCACGGCCTCCTCCAGGATGGCGCGCACGCGGAACTCGGCGCGGCCGAAGATGCTCCCCAGCGCTCCCGGCCGGCTCAGCACCTCGAAGCTGACCTCGTCGGTCGAGACGCCAAGCTGCGCCGCAGCGTTCTGTTGGGCCTCTTCGAGGGTGGTGCCCCTGCCCTCAGCCCACTCCATCGTCACAACGCCCTCCTCAGGTGGCGGCCATGCGCAGCCCGCTACCGAGCCTTTCTCCGCTTGCGCTGCTTCTCCTGCCGGCGCTGCTTCTCCTGCTGGCGCTTCTCGGCGAAGCTGAGCGGGCGCTCCTCCTCCTCGGCGGCGCCGCCGCGCATGCGCTTGGCCGCGCCCATCATCGCGCCCACGAAGCCGCCGCCCTTCCCGGAGTCCTCGGTCTTCGCGGGCTTGTCGCCCGGCGCCGCGCCCTCCTCCTCCGCGCCGTTCCTGCGCCGATAGACGAACAGCGCCTGTTCGCCGAAGTAGATGATGTTGCTGCCCAGCCAGTAGAGGATGAACGCCGCGGGGAAGCTCTGGAAGAAGAAGAAGAACATCAGCGGCATCATGTACGCCATCATCTTCTGCTGCTGCGCCTGCTGCGGGTCGGTGGTGGGCGTCGCCTGCGCCGCCATCTTCTGGAAGGCGACCATGCTCAGCGTATACAGGATGAGCAGCGCCATGTTCGGCTGCGCCAGATTCGAGATCCACAGGAAGCCCTGGCCGCTGAACTGCACGATGTAGTCGCGGATGCCGCGGTAGAGGAAGATCAGGATGGGCATCTGGATGAGCATGGGCAGACATCCGCCCAGGGGGTTGCAGTTGTTCTCCTGGCAGAGCGCCCAGAACTCCTCCTGGAACTTCTGCTTGTCGGTCGCGTGCTTTTGCTGCAGCTCCTTGATCTGCGGCTGGATCGCCTGCATGCGGCGCTGCGAATCGAGCTGCTTCCTGGTCAGCGGGAAGATCGCCAGCCGCACCACGATCGCCATCAGGATGACGCCCAGCGGCGCCGAGTTGCCGGCGATGCGCACGAACACGTGCACGATCTTGTAGGCCAGCGTCTCGGAGTTGAGCCGGTCCAGGGTTGGCGCCATGGCCTCCGCCGCCGGCACCATCTCCCAGCCGTCGCCGGGCTGCGGCACCCACGTGTGGTACACCGGCTCGCCATTCGCCTCCGCCGAGTAGGGCTGCCAGGCGCTCGAGAACTGCCCGCGCGCCGCCTTCTGGTCCTTGAGCCGCTCCAGCAGTAGCTGGCCGGCACGGATACGCGCGAACGCCGCCAGCGGCCGTGTGCTCAGCGCTCTCTGGCCCGCCACGCTCTGGTAGGCCTCGACCGCCGCCTCCCAGTCCTCCTGCCGCTCGGCGACGCGCCCCACACGCAGTCCCGCGATCAGCGCCGATGGGATCAGCGCCTCGGCGCGCAGCAGCGGCTCCTCGCCCTGGGTCTCCACCCGCCCGCTGATCATCACCGGCATGCCGTCCGGGTCGCCATCGCTGGCGGCGAAGCCCTCGGGCTCGGTCCCGCCCATCAGCTCGACCGCGATCTCCCCGCCCAGCGAGCGCAGCACTCCGGTCTCGCCATCGGTCTCGTACATGCCCTCGGTCTGCACCAGCTCGCCGCGTAGCTGCGCGGCCGCCTCGACAAGCCGGGGCACGGGCAGGTAGTTCGCCTGCTCGCTGCTGACGAACATGTTCTTGATGCTGTCGAGGATGCCGGTCTTGGGGACGAAGGACAGGCCGGACTCGTAGAGGGCCTGCATGGTGGTGAGCTGCTCGCTCAGCGGGGGCTCTTCGAGGATGACGAGTTCGACCGGCAGCCCCTCCTGCGATTGGGCAGGCTGACACCGGCCGGGGCTCGCGGCCATCACTATGAGTGCAACCAGCGCACCGATCAGGACGCGCCTGTGCAACGCGGTCTCGTGGTTGGGCATCTGTGTCTCCAGTGTTATCGCTCGGAGCCGCGCACGGCCCGGTCGGCACCCTTGGGCTCGACGGCCGGCACGGGGTCATCGCCCCCCGCGGAGAACGGGTGGCAGCGGCAGATGCGCCGCACGCCCATCCACCCGCCCTTGATGACGCCGAAGCGCTCGATCGCCTGTGCGGCGTACTCAGAGCACGTGGGCGTGAAGCGGCAGGTCGAGGGCAACACGCGCGAAAGTGTGCGCTGGTAGAGCCTGATCAGTCCGAGCGCCAGCCGCTTCATCACCGGTCATCCGCGCCGTCGAGCAGCCCCGCTGCGGCCAGCGCCCGACGTATTTCGTCCTGCAGGCGCCGGAAATCCACGTCCGCCGTCCGGTCGCGCGCGACGGCCACCACGTCCGCCCCCGGGCGCACGCGGTCCGCCACCAGCCGCCAGGCCTCGCGCAGCCGTCGCCGCGAGCGGTTGCGCCGCACGGCCGTGCCCACGCGCCGCCCGGCCACGAACGCCACCCGCGTGGCATCGGCGTCCCCGCGTATGTACACCCCCACGGCGACCGCAGGCATACGCTGCCAGCGCCCGCTTCGGAACACGCGATCGATGTCGCGCTGGCGCCGCAGTGTCTCCATGCCCGCCATCGCCGTCTCCGACGCCCTGCCGGCAACTGCGTGCGGCACGCCTCGGCTACTTGCTCAGACGCGAGCGGCCCTTCCGGCGCCGCGCCTTGATGATCCGGCGGCCACCCTTGGTGCTCATGCGCGCCCGGAAGCCGTGCTTGCGCTTGGCGCGCCGTCGCTTGGGCTGATATGTCCTCTTCATGATATGCGGATGCCTCCGAGGAGATCCTCGGGCCCGGAGCGTGCCGGTGCAGGTGTGCGACGCGCGGAACCCCTCTGGGTTGAACGAAGTTCAGTATAGCACATACCCTGCACGCCCGCAAGGAACTCCTGCGCGTTCACATGGCGCCTGTGAGCCGCTCCAGATACAGCTTCCGCTGGTCCTGCAGGTGGTCGTGAATGCGGTAGCCCAGCGCCTCCACCAGCGCCCGCAGGTCCACGCGCGTCACGCCGTCCTCCACCTGCGCCCGGCAGTCGATCAGCGCATTCTCCGGCAGCAGCACGATCTTCGGCCGCATCCTGCTGGCCTCCGCTACCGTCTCCACGACCGCATTCCGGAACGCCGCCAGCCCCAGCTTCAGCCCCGGGCAGGTCTTGGGCGCGAACTCCCGGTGGAAGCGGATGGCCTTCGGCGGCAGGTCGAAGCGCTCCATCAGCGCCGCCACCGCCCTGCAGCACGCGCGCATGCCCCCGTACTCCCACGGCTCCTCGCTGTCGAAGTTCGCTATCATTGCCACGCCTACGGTGTGCGCATTGCGCCCCGACACGTGCGCCCCCGAGCGCGCCAGCGGCCGGCACAGGAATACCCTCCCGTCCGGTCCCACCATCACGTGGTAGCCGTTGTCCGACCACCCGCGCACGCCCATGTGGTAGCGCCGCACCCCGCGCACCGTCTCGATCCCGCGGTACTCCGCCGCCGTCGGCCGCCAGGTATGATGGATCACGACCTCGTCGATCCTCCGCCCCACCGACGTCTGTGCCAGATGCGCGCGGAACGCCTCGATGTCCACCTCTCGCTCGCTCGCCATGGCCGCCTCCCGTCGCCTCTGCCTCGCCCCTTCACGAATCGGCGGGGCCCGGCTCGCACCGGGCCCCGCCCCTCCGCATGCACCTGGTCGGCTCCCACCCGCGGACGGGTCAGCTCGCCGTCAGCTCGTACACCATCGCCTCGATCTGCTCGCGCCCGATCTCGGCGCCGCTCTCGCGCAGCTTGTCGATGACGTAGCGACGCTTCTCCGCCCCGCGCCCGGGGCCGTAGATCTGCTCGGCCGCCGCGACCAGCTCGAGCAGGAGCTGCCGCAGGCGCTCGTCCTCCAGCCGATTGATGTACCGCCGCACCAGCGCCAGCAGCGCCGCCACCAGCAGCGCGCTCAGCCCCGGCAGCAGCACCTGCTGCAGCCAGCCTCCGATGACTTCCATCACCCGATCGCCTCCCGAATCATGGCGCCCGCCACGGCCGTGGCGAGCGCACGTGTTGGATGCGGCAATGCTTGCCGGTGTGCCGTCCTGCGCCCCCTTACCGCCGGCACGCCGAGATCAGCAGTCCCATGTGATAGAGCGTGTAGAGGAACACGAAGCTGAAGACCGCGCCGGTCAGCCAGCTCCAGCTCATCACCTGGCCCGGCGGCACGTCTGCGTTCGACACCGCGGCACTCAGTCGCAGCAGCACCAGCAGGCCCAGCCCGAGCTGGCAGGGGCCGTTCACGCCCCTGCGGGCCAGCTCCCGCCAGACCCACGCCGCTCCTGCCAGGAACAGCACCTCGCACACATCCATGACCACCCGTGCACACACCCCCTCAATCGGCGTCATCGCCTTCACCCATCCCTTCGCGTTCGTGCTCGAATGCGTTCTCGATGCGCGCCTTGAGCGCCGCCAGCGTCGTCGTTCCGCAGACCGCTGCGAAGAACGCCGTGGCGAAATCGTGGTCCACCACGTGGGCCATGGTCACCGCCACGATCAGGTTTCCCAGGAAGCCCAGGTGCAGCCGCCCGCAGACCATCCGCGGCAGCACCACGACCTCATCCTCCAGGGCCACGTTCGCCAGCGCCCCCAGCACCCCCGCCGCGGTGCAGCGCAGGAACGGCCATGCCTGCGCGAGCAGCGCCGCCGCCACCGTCCCGAAGTCTCCGCCGCCATCCACCGGCATCAGCTCTTCCCCACGATGCGCCCGCCGGTTCGCACGCCCTTACTCAGCCACCCCTTCGCGCGCCCACTCGTAGTCGAAGTCGGCCGCGCTGCCGCCATTGTTGGTCACGCGTACCAGGAACCTGTCGGCCCGCCAGCTCTCCTCGATCGCCCACGCGAAGTCCGGCGAGTCGCACGTCAGCTCGATCGCTCCCGGCACGCGCAGCGCGTCGTGCTCGACATAGACCGTCTCCTCCGCCGATGGACCGACATCCTCGATCGTGCCGCTCCCCTTGAGGCTCACCCACGCCAGCGGGTAGCACTGCCGCTGCACGCCCTCGGCCTGGTTGTCGATCGCGACGACGTCCCCGCCGCCATCCAGCTCGATCGTCCCGAGGTAGACGCTGTCCGCAGGGCCGCTTGCCGATAGCTGCGCGAAGAAGCTCACCGTCCCGTCCGGCCCACCGTCCGCTGTCGCCTCGACGAATACGTGATTCACCGCATCGTCGGTGAGGTCGCTGATGGCCTGCGCCGAGGTCGTCTGGCACCAGCACGCGCCCACCAGCCCCTGCCCGCTCCCGACCGTCTTGTCGCCGAGGATGCTCCAGCCCTCGTGCACCCCCGCGGTCATCAGCCGGCGCACCAGCGCTCCCAGCACCCGGTCCACGGTGTCGGCCAGACGGTTGTTGTGGCCTGGCTGCACAAAGTCATCCACCGCCACGTCGGTGGCGAAGCCGTAGTTCTCGGTTACGCCTGCCATGCTCGATCTCCCCTCACCTTAGTCTCCTGCCGTCGCCCCGCTCAGGTGCTGCCGTAGCGCGCCGCGCCGTAGCAGGCGCGCCCGTACACCGCGTAGGTCACGTTCTGCTCGCTCGCCCAGTCGTAGCGGTTGCCGCCCGCGTGTCCCCTCGGCGCCAGCGTACCCGCCGAGGGCGCCCGGTGCACCGTCACGCTGCCTCCCGGCTGCCCCGGCCGCACCGTCCGCTCGACCAGTTCGCGCATCAGTCCCACGTCCATCGCGCCACCTCCGCGTCCGCCGTCAGTCGGTGGTCCCGATCCATCGCGCGCCGATCACCGTCGCCGCCGCGCCCGCATCATCTCGCCGGCAGTCGAGCCGATGTCGCACCTCCGTCACCCGGTACTTCTGCCCCTCCACACTCGCGCTCTCGCCGCCCGCGACCGCCACCACATCGCCGATACGCATCTCCGGCAGCAGCGGCGTCACGATGCGGATGTGCTCGGGCCGCTGCGACAGTTCCGCGAACAGCTCCTGGCACAGGCGATTCACCGCATCCTGGGACGCGTAGCCCTCCAGCGCCTCGACGTGCATCTTCCGCCAGCCCACGTAGCGGTCGCTGGCCGGGTCGTAGAGCGATGCCGGATCGTAGAGCGCCGCCGCCACCGGCTGCCCGTCGCCGCCCAGTCCCGCCACCATCACGTAGTTCGCGAACTGCTGCGCCGACAGCGTCAGCCGTGGGCGGTCGAGCCGCAACACCTCGCCCGGCGTATCCGGGTCGTCGGCCGCCTCCCCGCGCGTATACAGCTCCCAGTCAACCGCGCTCGGACAGGCCCCGTTCGCCCCGCCGTCGTGCTGCGCGACGTCCTCTGCCGTCCGCTTGCTGCGGCAGTGCCGACACGCCTTCACGAAGGTCCCGGTCTCGTTGAAGAACATCCCGGCGTTGTAGTCGAAGCGCGCGACCTCCCCCAGGAACTCCAGCCATGAGCGTCCCGCCTCCGGCTGCCACAGCGGTCGCTCGGGCTGCCCGGCGCTCAGCACCGTCCCCGTGTCCTCCAGGTCCTGCTCCACCCGCGCCAGCCCGCAGCGATCAAGTACCCACTCGAACACATCCTTCACCGGCCAGCCGTCAAAGCGCGGGCAGCGCCCGTCCGCCTTCTCGTCCCGCAGCCGCACCGCCGGATCCAGCACCGTCACGGTCAGCTCCGTCTCCCCTCCCGGCTCGACCGCCGGCGGCGGTTCCACCAGGTAGCCCGACAGCACCGCGTAGACCGACGTATGCCCCGGATCGGTCTCCCAGCCCACGCGCACATCGACGCGTCGGTGCTCCGCCAGGTCGGCGTACTGCCCGAGCTGGTTGTCCAGCTCGATCTCGCACGCCGCCGTCTGCACCTCCTGTGACCGGTGCACGTCCAGCGCCACCACGTCCGCCGCGATCTCCGTCACCGCCGGCTCCCCGTTGTCCCCCACCTCCGCATACTGGCCGATCTGCACCGCGTACAGCTCCGGCGACACGCACGTGCGGAAGTCCACCGGCTCGCCCGTCTCCGGATCGGTGCCCACCCCCTCCTGCACGTGCTCGTAGGGCGCGATCGTCGCCCGCCACGCCCGCTGCGTCACCGTCAGGTCCGGGCGCGACGCCGTCGTATCCGTCACCATCGCCTGTGCCAGCACCACGCCGTCATTGTCCACCACCGGCCGCCGCTGTGCCTGCACCAGCAGCTCGCCCTGGCTGTCTTCGCTCGCGTAGCCGAAGTCGATGGCCGCGCTGTCAATCTCCGCCGTCGCCATCGTGATCGGCAGCAGCGACACCATCCACTGCCCGCCCACGTGCCGCAGGCGCAGTGTCCCGCCCGGGATCCGCAGCGGCCGCCCCGGCTGCTCGTACACCCACACCTCCCTCGCGAAGCCATCCGTGGACATCACGATCCGATCGCGCAGGCACGCCACCCACAGGAACAGCCGCTGCCCTGATGCGAAGCCCTCGAGCGTCGGCACCAGCACCGACATCTCCGTCTCGGACACCCGCTCCCAGCCCTCATCGCCGTTGTAGGCCAGAAACATGCTGCCGCCGTAGGGCATCACCAGCGCCCAGTTCTCGCGCCCGGCGATCCCGAAGCGGATCTCCGTGCGCGGGGGCATCGCCGCCCAGTCGTGATCCCACGCCGGCTCCGCCCGGTACAGTGACACGCAGAAGACCGGGTTATGTGGCAGTTCGAAGCGGCTTTCCAGCTCCGTCAGCTTGTTCGGCGAGCCGTCCGACTGGTAGAGCTTCACCTCGTTCGGCAGCCCCAGGCCCTTCAGCTCCTGCCACGTCCCCGCGACCGGGACGAAATGCCCGAGCCCGATCGACTGCGAGTGGTCGAGGAACGGTCGCGTGATCACCGCGTTCAGCTCCCCCCGCGCCACCACCATCGCCGCGCTGTGGCTCGCCCCCGCCCCCACCACCGGTCCGCCCTGCCAGTCCACGTAGTTGCTGCGCGCGCGTCCGCTGGCCAGCAGATCGGCCACCAGGTCGGCCCGCGCGAACCCGTCGTACTTCACCGTGAAGCGCTGGCCCGCATCGACCAGGTCCACCTCCGCGACCGGCGCCAGTCTCGTCGCCATCTTCTCACCCCTCGACCCATCCCTGCATCCGGTTCCCGTGTCCGCCGTTGCCGTCGCTGCCGTCGTCTGCCGCGATCTGTGGTCAGTCGCCGTTCGCTGTCGCCTCCCGCTCCCAGGTTTCGCCATCATCCCGCGACACGTAGACGTCGATCTCCGGGAAGTTCGGCACCCCCACCACCAGCGCTCGCCCCTGACTCGCCATCTTCACGAACGCCACCCGCTGCTCGTCCGAGGGCAGTGCCACCAGCGCTTCCTCGCTCTCATCGCTGAACGGCAGCCAGCTCCGCCCGCCGTCCGCGCTGCGCCGCAGGTACTGACCGCCTGCCCGGTAGCCAATCACGTAGAGCAGCCCGTTGAACTCGAACGCCATCGCATGCGCCAGTCCGCTGATCGTCCCCATCAGCGCATCTCCTCCCACGTCCGGCCGTCGTCCCGCGAGCGCAGCACCGCCAGCCGCCCATCGGCGCGGCTGCACACCACCACCAGCTCCCCCCGGTCGTCCTTGCCGGCCCACGGCTCGTCCAGATCGCCGGTGTCCGTCACCGCCCGCGCCGCCCTCCACTCCCCGGGCAGCCCACTGCGCCGCCGCATCTGAACGTCGCCGCCCTCCACGTAGAACAGGAACACCTGCCCCACCGCATCGTCCAGCAGGTGCGGGCTCCCCCACGCCCGCGCCATCTGCAGCACCACCGGCGTCGCCGCCTCGGCCTCCACCGGCACGCCCTCCGCCGACGCCAGCCACGGCACATCGTTCACGATCGTGAACCTGCACCCCGGCGCGCTCGCAGGCTCCACCAGCCGCACATCGGCGACGCCCGTGTACAGCCCGACCTCTCGATACGGGCTGCCTGCGTTCTCGGCCAACAGCTTCTCTCGCTCCACCAGCCGGATCACGTCCCCGAACTCGTCGTTCGCATCCGGCCCCGCGGTTCCGGCCGGGATCGTGACCGTCCGCGTCTCGATCTCGTCGTCCACGCGTACGCAGTCGATCTCCACCACGTAGGTCAGCGGCGCCACATGCCCGTACGGGAACACGAGCTTCAGCGCCGTCACCCCCAGCTCCCGATCGATCTCCTCCAGCGCCTCGAAGTAGCTGACCTCATGCCCCTCGACGTACGGCTCCTGGAGGTCCCCGTCGAAGCCCCCGAAGCCCTTGCCATCCCCCACCTCATCCACGTGCTTCGCCACCCACCGCGGCGCGTTCGTCGGCTGCCCCGGCCCGCTCTGCGTCAGGAAGTCTTCGCTCTCATCGTAGAGGTCCGGTCGCCAGTGATATGCGATCCGCCGCGACCAGCTCCCCTCACGCGCCGACCGCCGCACCATCCGCATCGCGTAGCCCGCGTCGCCCGATGCCACCAGCGTCGGCGTCTCGAAGTACCCCCGGCAGTCCATCGCATCGCCGCGCCCGAACGCGTCCGCGCACTGCATGCAGAACCCGCGCAGGTACGCCCCGCTCGGCCCGCGCTGCGCTGGCCCGCCACAGTAGGGGCACACCAGGTCCGCCACGCCTGCCCGCGCCTGGCCCTTTCCCAGCGCCCGCGCCTCGAAGAACGCCGCGTGCTCCCCGAACTCCAGCCCTACCCGCGCCGCCTCCGGCAGGTCCTCGGTCACGCGCTCGTCCGAGCCCACCAGCACGTTCCCGTGGATCTTCCCCCCCATCAACAGCTTCTGTTCCGGGTAGTACCCCGCGGCGCGGTACTCCCCCGCGCCGCTGCCCGTGTCATCGAACGGCTGCCCGCGCAGCTCGAAGCCCGCAACCTTGACCTCCCCGTCCACCACCACATCATAGAGGTGCGGCTGCGCCCCCCCGAACACCAGCTCTTCGATGTCCGCCACGTGCTTGAACTTCGGCAGCGTCGCCGTGGTCAGCCACCCGCCGTACGCCGTCTCCTCGGTGCCGAACTCCTCCTCGCTGTCGGCGTCCCGGATCACGACGCTGCCCGGGCAGTACTGGAAGTTCTTGTGCCCCCGCAGCGGCCGCCGCCAGGCTTCCGGCTTGTACTGCTCGTCGGCGGCCGCATAGGCCCGCGCCCCCAGCACCACGTCCGAGTAGGGCACACCCAGCACCGGCACGGAGCCCCACCTCCCGTCGTGGATCGCCGGCTGCCCGCCCAGTCCCTCAGGCGGAATCTCCGCCTCCCAGTACCCGTCGCCGTCCGTCGTCGCGATCGTCCCCACAACCTCGCACTCCTCGGTATCGATCACCACGATGGCGATCCCGACCGCCGGCACCCCCGCCCGCTCGTACACTCGCCCGCAGATCACATCCGGGTCGGTGTAGTGCGCCATGGCCGGCAGCGTCACGCTCGTGGTCTCGCCTCGCCGCACATCGGCGGTCACCCGCGCGCAGCCGTAGCTCTGATCCCACGTGTCCCAGGACGTCAGCCGGTACGCCACGATCGCGTGCTCCGCCTCCGGCAGCCCGGTCAGCGTCACCGTCCCGCCCCCCGGGATTGTGTGCTCCTCACCCGGGTCATCCAGCGTCCCCACCCGCAGCACGATCCCCTCGTCGCCGCTGATCTCCAGCCGTCCACTGAGGATATCGATCACTGCCTCCTCGCCCTCGACCACCGGCACCTTCCGCCCCAGGTACGCGCAGCTCACGCTCGTCAGGCAGCGCGTGAGACCCTGCGCCGCCGTCTCTGCGCTGTCGTCGCGCAGGTCCCATTCACGCTGGTAGAGCGCCCCATCACCCCTGGGCACGATCGTCTCCCAGCGCCCGTCCTCGTCGGTCATGATCGGCGCGTAGACATTCGCGCCTTCAACCCAGGTCCCAAGCTGCGCGTCCCACACGAGCCCGTTGAACTCCAGGCTGTCCCAGCACACCACGCGCCCATCCTCGACGCTGTCCAGCGTCAGCTCCAGGCTCACCTTCGCGCCCTCGACCGCTTCGCCGTCCTCCCGAATCACGCCCTTGAGTCGGTAGCCCATCGTCACGTGCTGCGTCAGCGGTGCCTCCACGAACGCCGCCGGCTGGATCCGTCGCCCCCACCACGGGTCGTCCACCATCACCGCGTAGCGCCCGCTCGGCTCCTCCTCACCTTCCCCGGCCAGCTCCTCAAGCAGGTACACATCGACGCCGTTGAGCGCTACATCCGGGTCGCGCGCTTCGTAGACGTGCACCGTGATCGTCCCGCCCGGCGTATCGAACGCCACCGTCCCGGCGATCGTCTGCATCCGGTCGACCGTCACGCCCCGCCTGCTGCCCAGCGCCACGATCTCCCGCCGCCACTGGGTGTCCTCGCCGGTCATCAGGTCGGCCAGGATCTCCTCCAGCTCATCCACCTCGGCCCAGGTCCGCACCGGCTCCGTATGCAGCCGCCCCAGCAGCCATGCGATCAGCCCGACCGTCTGCTGCTTGTAGAAGCTCTCCGCCGCCGTGCGCTGCTCGTCGTCATAGTCCAGCGCGTTCGTCCCGTCACCTCGGTCGAGGTACTCAGCCAGCAGAATGATCCGCCTGCACACGATGGCCTTAAGCGCCCGCCCCGCCACGGTGTCGTCGTCAGCCACCCCCTCCCGCCCCTGGATCTCGATCACGCAGCCAATCAGCCTGTCCGCGAGCCCCGGATTCACCAGTGACATCCTGTGCCTCACTCTCTCTCATGTCTGGCACCGCCGCCGCTGCCGTCTGTGGGGCGCAGACCCGTGCCCCGCCTGCCGTCGCCGTTGCCGTCCGCGGCACGGGCGTCCCCGCCCGTGCGCCGTTGCCCCCTCCGGAACGGAGAGGGAAGAGACCGCGTAGCGGTCTCAGGGAGAGGCCCGCCACTGCCGCCTACCGGCTCATCGCCACCCGCATCCTCCGCTCCTCCCGCGCCCGCTCCCGCTCCGTCCTGAATGCCATGCCTTGCTCTCTCTGCGAGTTGCCCTGCTCCGTTGTCTCGGCGCTGCCCACAATCCGCGAGTTCACCGCCCTGCCGGTCCTGCTCGGCCTGCTCGTCCCCGCGCCCGTCGCTTCTGCGCCGAGCGCCATCACGCGCCCCGTCCGCTCAGCCCACCTGCCCGGCGCCTCTCCGGCGACTCGCGCCCTCGCAGCACCTTCCTCCGACACGCGGCCCGCCACCCGCGCACTTCGTGCAGGCGCCTCGCCTACGCCCATCGTCGCGCTGATCCCGGACTCGCCCACGCTCTCAGCGCCCTCCGCCCCCCGCTCATCCACCTGCGTCACCCCCGCTCGCCACCCGGCGACTCGCGCCGCCCCGCCTCCCACGCGCACTGTCTCCTCGCCCGCGATCACGTGCGCCATCCAGCCCGGCCGCCCGGCCAGCACCCGTCTCGCCCATCCTCCGGCATCCGCCATGCGCCATCACCTCGGCCTCACGCCATCCCGGCCGCCAGCGCCCACACGCGCTCGCGCTCCGCCAGGCAGTACTCCCACAGCCGTACGCGCCAGGCGGGCTGGTCATCCCATGCCAGCCCGCCCGGCAGCGACCCGCACCTGCTCAGCCAGTCCATCTCCCGACCGACCGCTCGCGCCAGCCGCTCCCCCGCTCCCCGCAGGACCACCCGCACCCGCTCCGGGCCCGCTCGCACCAGCAGCTCCTCCGGCGTCGCGAAGTCCCGGCCTTCGCGCAACGTCCCCGCTTCACACGCCTCTTCCGGCAGGGGACTGTGGCCGTGCGCGGCGGCCGTCAGGCTTTTTTTGCCGCCGCCAGCACCTCCGCATCCTCCGGCCGACGCATGTTCACCGCATCCACGCACTCCATCAGCCAGCCCATCAGCCCCGCCGGCGCCCGGTCGAGCAGCGCCTGCGCATCGATCTCGCCCTCGCCCGCCCACTCGACACTGCCGTCGTCCCGCACCATCGGCAGCCGGCAATCGATTACGCACCGCTCGAGGTCGAACGCCACCATCGCCTCCAGGTCGTAGCTTCTGCCGATCGAACGCACCCCGCCGTCCGCCCCGATCTCCAGCTCCTCCCGCACCCCCAGCGCCTCTCGCTGCAGCGCTTCGCGTGCGCTCAGGGGCCGCACCAGCACCCAGGGATGCGCGCCATCCTCCCCGACCTCCACCGGCGCCTCGAAGCGCCGCGTCGTCCTCGCCCCGACCGCCGCGATCACCCACGCCTCCAGCTCCCGCTCTGAGCGCTCCTTCACTCCCCGCACTCCTCGGCGATGGCCTTGCGCATCTTCGCCGCCGTCTCATTCCGCCGACGGGCGAACTCCCCGGCCTCCACCAGCAACTGCCCGCTCCGGTAGCTGCTTACCAGCCGCTGGAACTGCTCCTCCGCCAGCACGTAGCCGATCACGAACGTCGCCCATCCCTCGCGCACCTCGATCCCGTGCAGCGGATGCCCCAGCGACCACAATGCCGCCGCCTCCGTCAGGTCCGTGGTCCGGTGCAGCCGGACCGTGATCTCCTCGCTCATCGATCCTGCATCCTCCCGCCCCGCTCCGTGCACGCTTCGGGCCCCTCAGTCATTTTCGTCGTTGGTCGTCTGCAGGGCGACCTGTCCCTCCCTGCCGCCGCCGTTGTGCCGTAGCCGTTGTGCCCCCGGCGCCCTCGCCGGACGATCTCCGTCGCCGTTCGTGCGACAGGCATCCTGCCCATCCGCCGTTGTCGTTACCGAAGGCTGTTGCCGCCCTTGCCGTCCGCGCCTTCCCTCAGGCGAGCCCCACCGGCGGCGTCAGCCCGTCCACGCTCCCCAGCGCCGTGAACTCCACCTTCTCCACAATCCGCCGGTCATGCGTCCCCGGCAGGCCCATATCACTCGCCGTGTACAGCACCCTCGGCAGCGTGATCACCGCGCTCGCCGCCCCGCGCACAAGCGTGATCTGCAGCGCCGCCTCCTGCCCGCCGGCGAAGTCCGCGTAGATGGCGTTGTCCACGAAGTCCCGGCTCAGCGCGCCCCAGCAGCGCAGGCCCGCCAGGTTGTACATCTGCCGCGGCGCTATCCCCGGCGCGAGCCGCATCCCCTCGGCCATCGCCTCCACGGCGTTGTCGATCACGATCTGGATGCGCTCGCAGTTCACGTCCTCCGCCGGCGCCCCACCCCCCGTCGCGATCTCCACCGTCGCCTCGCGGAAGATGTACGGAGCCGCGCTCGGCATCGCCGGCGTCGGTGTGGTGCCGCTCTCCATCTTCAGCCCCCCCAACTCCAGCACGCACACCACCGGCTGGCCCTTCGCCAGCTCGATGCGCGCCCGCCGCACCTTGACGTCGGTCAGCTTCTTGACCTCATTGACGCAGTCGATGACCACCGACGCCCACTTGCCCTGGTTGTCGCCGTCCCGATCCTGGATCCACGACAGCAGCGCGCTCATCGAGCCCGGCACCAGCGGCACCGCCAGCTCGCCCTCCGCCCACTCGCCCGCCGAGTAGTAGCGGCTCTCGTATTCGTTGCTGTCCGCCATGTCCAGCAGCGTGTAGTTCCGTCGCACTGTCACGCCATCGCCCGCGCCGCCGTGTCGCTTCATCACCGGCAGCCACACGCCCGGCGCGACGAACGTCCCCTTCTCAGCCTGCAGCCCGAAGCCGAAGCTGCCCTCATGCGCGAGTGCCACAGCCATGCTCCCACCACCCTGATCTCCTTCAGCGCCTAACAGGCGTACTCTCGCCCGCCCTTGCTGTCCGCCCTGCCGTCGGCCGTTGCCGTTGTGCCCCTCGCGCCCTCGCGAAGGGGGCACCCAAAGGGCGACTGCCGTCGCCGTCCGTGGCACGGGCAGTCCTTCCCATGCGCCGTCGCCCTTGCCGTCGTAACCGTCGTCACCGTCGTTCCCTTCGTTAGCGGTCGTGAAGCGCCGCTCGCCGCGCCAGCACCGTCAGCTCCACCACCCGCAACGGCTTCTCCTGCTCGCGCAGCCGCCGCTGGACCGCCGGCTCTGGCTCCACCTCCGTCACCTGGCTGTGCCAGCACGTCCCACCCAGGTAGGTGTCCGCCATGAGCAGGTTGAACAATGCCGCCGCCCGGTCAAGCACCTCGATGTTCGCCCGCTGGTCTTCCTCGTAGCGCGTCACGTAGTAGACTGCGAACTCGTAGTCCTGCTGGAACACCCGGTTGCTCCCGGCGTTCAGCGGCTGGCGCATCGTCCCCGGCATCACCAGCACGCACGGGAACCGCTCGGCCGGCGAGCGCGGCATCAGCTCCGGCGATCCCTGCCCCACCCACTGCACCTCGCTCAGCACCCCGTCCATCACCTCGAGCCGCGCACCCCTGCTCGTCAGGTACTCGCCCTCCAGTTCCTCGGTGAAGCCCACGGTGGTCAGCCCGATCTTGGCGCCCACCGTCTTCTCCTCCGAGCCCGCGCTGTCGCGCAGCCGCACCTGCTGCCCGGTCGCGAACAGCTCGTTGCTCCCCACGGTCACCTCGTAGCCCGGCACGGTGTCCGCCGTCAGCGCCGCCGCGCCCTGGCACAGCAGCCGGATCGCCCGCGCGATATCGTTCTGATGGAACATGTCCACCGCCATCGCTGTCCCTCCGCCTTCCTCGCTCACCCGCCAGAACTGCCGGCGGGCGGCCCTCAGGCCGCCCGCCTTCTCCGTGTGCCGTTCGCAGCGACGTATCTTCACACCCGTCCGCCGTCGCCGTCCCTGGTTGCCGTTTCCCGATTCCCGCCCTTCGCCGTCCGCCGTCCGCCCCTACAGCTCCCGCACGACCGCCCGCAGGTGATGCCCCTCCCCCGCTTCGTCCTCAACCGCGATCACCTCGAACCGGCGCGCCACCGCCACCGCCTCCCCCGCCTCATGCTCGCTCGCCAGCCCCTCCATGAGCACCAGCACCTGCCCGCTCGCCGACGCCACGATCTGCTCCTCGGCATACCCGTTCGCCCCGATCACCACGCATGCGCCCTCGACGAAGCCCTCCGTCCCGCTGACGCTCAGCACCGTCTCGCCGACCTCTGCGTCGGCAATCAGCAACGCCTCCGCCGTCCTGATTGTCAGCCGGTCCGACGGCCGCAGGTCCGTCATCTCCAGGTAGGCCACGCGCGTTACGTCCTCGTCGCGCCCCAGCAGGTCGTCGTCGCTCGCCGTCCTCGCCCGCCCCACGCGCACCGCCACCCCGTCCTCGACCGCCTCGTACACCGGTGTCTTCGGCACACCCTCGCCGTCCAGCGCCACCCGCGGCCGCGCGATCGTCGCCACCTCTGTCAGCAGCTCACGGAAGATCGTGTCTCCCATCCGCCCTCACCTCGCTCAGATCGCGCAGAAGTCGATGCGCCGATACCGTGCCACCGCCTCGCTCGCCTCCGCCACCAGCCGCCGCACCGTGTAGCCGTGGCGCCCCGCGCCGCCGTAGCGTACTGTGTAGTCGCCCAGGCTCACCGCCTCCACGCCGCCCGCCTCCCCGCTGTACTTGGCGATCAGCTCCGCCGCCACCAGCTTCGCCTGCGCCGCCATCACATCCGACGGCGTCGCCTCATAGCCCCAGTCCAGCGCCACCTCAATGTTGCGCGTTCCCTCGGGGAAGTGGCTGGCGAAGCTGCTCGACGCCGCCAGCACGATCGCCGCCTCCTCTGGGTAGAACAACCACTCGTCCTCAGCCAGCGCCCTACCGCCCACGCTCACCGCGTGCACCTGCACCACCGGCGTCATCCCCAGCGGCGCCAGCAGCAGCACTCGCGTCCCCGTGCCGTCCAGCACCACCGTCTCGTCCGCGTGCAGCATGAAGTCCCGCCCCGCCGCGCTGTCCACCGCCGCCTTGGTCGGCGCCAGCAGCGCCGCGATCTCCGCCACCAGCTCCTCTTCGGCTGCCCACTCGCTCGTGTCGTATGCCCGCAGCAGCGCCAGCACGTCCTCCACCGAGCAGTACGACGTCAGGTTCGCCGTCGTGAACACCCCTGACGCTACCATGCCTCGGACCACACTCCCTCGCTGTTGCGCACCCGCACCTTCCAGAAGTACGTCCGCTCCGAGCCCAGCTCGCCACCCTCATACTTCGCCGTGTGCTCCGCCGACAGCACCACGCCGCTGTCCCACAGGTCCCCCTCATTCGCGTCCAGCTTCGCCTCCGTGGACGCCACCAGCACCTGGTAGGCCGTCTGCACCCGTCCCTGCGGGTCCTCGTACTCCCACGACAGGTCCGGCCGCGGGTCCGCCACTCGCGCCGGGTTCACCTTGCCCTCCACCCGCACCGCCGTCACGCTCGGCTCATCGCCCGCCGGTGGCTGCGCGATTGTCCACGCGTACAGCTCCGGCGACGCCTCTCCCACCCCCGGCCGCGTCAGCCTGAAGCGCAGCGCGATCTCCGGCAGCGCCACCTCCGACAGCCCCGCGCCGTCCCAGGTGATGCGCCGCGACACGTCGTCCGGCACCGCGTCGCAGTCATCCTCGCCGAACCCCGGCACCACATCGCCGCTCTCGGCGTCCAGCACCGCCACACGCACCATGCCGCCCTTCGGGTCGGCGTTCACCCGCAACTCATCCCACGTCTCCCCCCGGCGCTTCAGCCCGCACGTCAGCAGCTCGCCCGTCAGCGCCCCGTCGGCCAGCCGGTACAGCGCCTCGCCGTCCAGGCGGATCGTCGCCATGTTGAAGTTGTTGCCGTCCTTCCCGCTGCGGTACCAGTACACGCGCCTGTCCCCCACCCGCACCGGCACCGACTGCGGCATCAGGTAATTGCCGTTCAGTGGCGGCGTGTCGCGCGGGATCAGCGCCTTGCCCAGCCACGGCCACAGGTGCACGCCGTCCTCCGAGGTGTACAGGCTCACGTTCGAGTTGGTCACCCCGCCGTCATCCACCACCAGGCCCACCGTCGATGGCCCGAACCACTCCGGATGCGGCCAGTGGAACCACCCGTAGGTCGGAGCAATGAGCTGGTTGCGCCACGGTAGCGTGCGCAGGTGCCGGAAGTCCCCTGTCACCAGGCACGACAGCGGTCGCCCCAGGAAGTAGTCCACCTCGTCCCCGATGTTGTTGATCGTCTTGGCCCGCGCGTACCCCCAGAACCGCTCCGACCGATGCCTGGCCCACGGGTTGCGCACGAACCGCGGCTCCAGGTCCCGGTTCGCCAGCGCCGGAATCCCGCCGCCCTCCGCTACCAGCTTGTCCTCCCCGGCCATCGCCGGCGTCAGCGGATTGAGCGACTCATCGAAGTGCTCCGCCGGGTTGAACGAGTAGCGGTCCGGCGCGCCCGTCAGCACGCACGTCAGCATCCCGTCCGGGTTGCCCACGGTCGCCGTGAACACCAGTGCCCACTCGCCCTCGTCCACCTCGAACACCGCGTTCATCATACCCGGCACGTTGTAGAGCCGCGACCGGCCCGCCAGCACCGCCCGCAGCTCGTCCAGCTCGAACATCGGATTGCGTGGATCCGGATCATCTCCCCACACCACGTGCCCCAGATCCTCGTCCCACTCCCCCAGCACATAGCCGACCCGCTGCACTCCCGCGCCGTCGATGCCTACCAGCAGCGCCCGCACCAGCCCCGTCGCCGGCTCGTACTCCATCCAGCTCGGGCAGTACAGCACCGACTCCCGCCACGTGCCCGGCGCCGTGAAGCTCTCCTGGATATCCGCCGGCGTTGCGTACTGCTCAGGTTGCCGCGTCTCCCGCTCCAGACCCTCGAACCGCGCCACCCGGATGCTCTCGCCCGTGTCGGGGTCACACACCAGGAAGGTGTCGTCCGTGCCCTCTGTCACCGCGTACGTCCCTGGCCCGTCCATCTCGATCCGCTCGATGAGGATCGTGCACGTCCACTCCGGGTACAGGTCGTAGTCGCGCTTGCCGAAGAACACGTCCGTATGCTCGAGCGTGTACGGGTAGAGCTGCACGCGCCCCAGATTCACGCACGTGTAGCCCCAGACCCCGCAGATCGCCGTCTCCAGCGTCGTGAACCGTTCTTGGTCCCACACCTCACTCAGATCGCACTCCAGCCGGTGCAGCTTCCCCTCCGCCTGGTACGGCTCCACCCGCCTCGGCATCGACACCACGGCCACGTCGCCCGCCGCCGGCGCCTGCGACAGCGCGCCCTGCACCGTGACCGAGGTCCCGCTCTGGCTGTTGCCGAGCACCTTCAGCTTCTCGTTGCGCGCGCCGCCGCTGAGCACCAGCAGCTCCCCGCCCGCCCAGTGGTCGTCCTCATCCACCAGCGTCGCCGACTTCAGTGTCTGCGTCGTGCAGTCCGCCGAGCATACGAACCTGCGCCGCCCTCCGTAGTAGTACGAGTGCGCGCCCACCCCCACCGGCAGCGACCACGGCACGCTGTCGGGTGGCAGGTGCAGTCCCACGCGCAGCGTCATCGGCGCCGTCGGGGACGGCAGCCACGGCGCCAGCGACGCCCCCACCGGATGCGCGTTGTTTGAGCCGTCCAGGTCAAGCCGACCGTACTCGTCGCTGTTGGTCTCCGTGAGCGCGCCCCACTTGGTCCGCATCAGCACCGCCATCACGGGCACGCGGTCGTCATCGCTTCCGTCGTGGCTGGGCATCCCGATCCGGTAGCTGAACCTCTTGCCCCGATGGCGACTCGCCAGGTCCAGCCGGCAGTACTGGTCCGCGGCGCCCGCGAAGCTCGCCGTCGGCGAACCCTCCGCCACGTCCGCATGGTACTGCCCATCCCACGAGGCCCGGAACAGCAGCGAGCCGGCTCCATCCCCCTCCTCCGGCACATGTCGCCGGCCCCGGGCGTGCAGCTCCGCCACCTGCTGCGCGCTCATGGCGTCGTCCCAGATCGCCATCTGATCGTACACCGCGCGCGAAAGCGTGTACGGGTTCTCCGTGCCCGGCCCGACCTGCAGCATGTTCGGCGGGCCCAGGGGAGCCGTGGCCGTAGTGTTCGGTGAACCGGCCACCTCCTGCCCATCCAGGTAGAGCCTGATCACGCCGCTCCCGGGCCCGCCGGTGAAGTCCCACGTCGCCACCACAAACCGCCACGCCACATCCGCCGACACCTCGGTGACCGTCACGCCCGTGCCGTCACTGACCGCGTTCCACACCCACGTCTCCTGGCTGCGGATGAGCATCAGTCCGTTCCCCTCATCCGCGCTGGCCATGAAGACCACGCCTCGCTGCTGCTCGGCTGAAGGGTGGTACCACAGGGCCACGCTGCCCTTGCTGCCCGCGCCCAGCTCGACGTTGCCGATCGCCTCGTAGGTCACTGCTCCCTGCGTCCCCACGTACAGCATCTGGGGTCTCGCCAACTGCCACACCTCCATCTGTCGCCCGCCCCATCGCACCGTCGCCCGCGCTGCGCTCTGTCGCCGGCCCACCGCACCGCCACCCGCCTGCCCTCTGCGGCTGCTGTTCGTGGGACAGGCATTCCTGCCTGTCCGCCGTCGCCGTCGCCTTTCGTGGCATCCCGCCCGCGGGGCGGGACCCGTGTGCCGTTGCCCTCGCCTTCGCCCTTGCCGTCGCTGCCGTTCTCCGTCGTTCGCTGCCGTTAGGCGCCGCAGGGGCGGCCTCTCGGCCGCCCCTGCACTCACTCTCGACGCCTCCGCCTACGCCCCCGTCGCCACGTTCACCGCCAGCACCACCGCGTCGTCCTCCTCGAACTCCACGGCCACGCGCGTGGTGATCGTGTAGATGTTCACCCCGCGCAGGATGTCCCGGTCCTTGTCGATCCGGATATCCCGGTGGATGCCGAACACCAGGTTCTCGCGCGGAGTCAGGAAGCCGTAGGTCAGATTCGACCCCTCGAAGCCGCCGACCCCGTCCAGATCCGTCGGCACCGTCGGCACCGATACCACCGGCACACCCATGTAGGGCGGCGCCACCGCGCTGGTCAGCGCCTGATCGCCCAGCGCGCTCGCGCGGTCGCTGAAGGTGTCGTGCCAGTCCTGCACCGCCGCCGGGGCGAAATAGAACCGCAGCTCCCCGTGGTTGCGCTTGTAGCGATTCGGCAGCGCCTTGTACATCGCGCCCAGCCCGTCCTTGTCCAGCGTCGCGCCCTCGAAGTCCACCGACTGCCCGTCCTCGGCCAGCACCCGCCAGCCGTCGAGCCCCTGCAGGAACGTGTCCTGCGACGTGGTATCGCCCTGGATCGCCAGCTCCTCGAGGTCGGTCGCCGTCTGCCGTGCCATGACGCGGATCACGGTCTGCTCCAGGTCGCCGCGCTCGATGCTGTCCTCCAGCGCCTCCATGGTGATCTCAAACGGCGTGATGATGTCCACCGCCGTCAGCGTCACCTTCGAGAACGCGGCCTCCGCCAGTGACTCCGGCGCCACGCCCTCACTGCGAAGCTGGCTCACGCGACCGCTGGTCGCGATCTTGTCCAGCTCCATAACCGCGCTGTGCATCCTCACCACGCGCGCGTCCTTGAGCATCACCGACTGGTCCAGCGACATGTCGATGAACCGCTCGGCCTGCCCGGTGGTCAGCAGCCCACCGTCCCCCAGACTGGTCGTGTCGATGGCCTTGCTGAGCATCTCTTCCTGACCCAATACGAGCACTCCCCTTCACACGAAAGCTCGGCCCTGCCCGCATCCCTCTCGCTCTCATCTCCTCTGTCTACACACCATGCGCCGTTCCCGTCTGCCGTCCGCCGCTCCCCCTCCCGCTGGCGACCGCGTGCGGTCGCCCGGGAGGGGGTGGCCCGAGCTTGCTCGGGCCGGGGGAGGAGGCCGTCGCCGTCCGCCTCCGCCTCGTCAGACGACCCCGCGCCACAGCCCCCCGC
>JALGVA010000184.1 GCA_029820295.1 Candidatus Zipacnadia bacterium | reverse complement strand
GTGCCGCCATCAGCATCAACTGCCACGACGAGTTCCCCGGCAGGCGGAACATAGTCGCGAAGCAGGGAGATGGCCTGGTCAACCTGGTCGGGCTGATCCCTCCACCGGCTAGCGTTGGGGCTGGCCTCGAAGAGTTCATCGACGAGGGGCACACAATCATCACTGACCCACTGGTGCAGCGAGTCCACTATCGTGCTATAGTGGGGGAGTTCGTCTTTGGCGGCAGCTTCCTCTGCTCCCGTTTGTGTCCGTTGCGGGAAGTCGCTGGAGGGATCAAGAGCTGCCTCAAGAAAGCGGCGTGTATCACTGGGTAGGTGCTTCACTCGCTCAGTGACCACGCTCCTCAGCGTGTCGATCCGTACCGCAAGCGGAGGGTGTACACTCGGCTGGGCCGCAACAGCGGCTGCCCGCAGCACAGCGCAGTACGCGAGTCCCATCACCCGCACGGCGACGATATCGGCGAACAGCTCCGCCCCCCATCGACTGGAAGGCGAATCATCAGTGTACTCATGCACGTTTGCCCCGGTCACGTCCTCCTCCTGCAGCAGCGCCAAGTCAGCACACGCCGTCTGGAACTGGTCTACTCGGCTGTTGCGGCGGTCTGGATTGAAGGCGTCAGCCCGGAAGGCATGGTAGAGATGGTGGCCCAACTCGTGGAAGGCAACGGCCCAAGATAGGGCATTGTCAACGCCAGACGCCTGGTAGCTAATCTGGCAGGCTATGGGAATGGGAATGTGTGGCGCCGAGATATCGATGGGGTCGGCCTTGACGAGTCTCATCTGGTCCTGCGCCCAGACGTAGGAAGGGGGCACGTTGTCTGGAGTCGCAGCGTCAGGTGAGGGGAAGTCCTTCCAGTATGTCGACGGAGCTGAGAACGCTTCCCCCAATTGGCGGTCAGGCTTGAGGAGCAGCGCCGTCTCCGGGCCGCCAAGGAGGGCAGACAGCGCGTCCTCGAGGAATGGGTGCATCACGGCAGCGACGCCGCGTCTCGGAGCGTTCTCCAATGCGTCCTGCATCCAGTGCAGAACTCTCGCCAGCGTCACTGGCGGCGTGGAGCCCGGAAGGGGGTCTAGCTCCGCCAGCCGGGCAGTGAGTTCCCCGACCGTGCGGAATGTGAGGGGTCCGGGATACGCGTAGTCCCCCTCAGCTATCTGGCTGGCCAGTCGCTTGACATCAGGCCAACTGACGTGGCCCATTCGCCAGTTCAGCTACCTTCTGCCCCAGTTCCTCGAGTGCCTCTCTCTTGGGATCCTGGCCGGTCCGTATGGCGCGCCACACTGGTCCAGCGGCACGGAAAGCTTGCTTGACTGCTATCGCGTCAACAACGTCAACGCCTCCCAGCCATCGCTCCACACTTGGGGGCTCAAGCAGTTCCTGTGATGTCGAGGTTACCTCCAGAATGAAGGCACGGAGTGGAGGCAGCAGTACACCCCGATCTTGGTCTGCATTCTGTATCGCGTTGTGCAGACGACTCGCCGCGCGGATGATCGCGCTACTCTCGACTTCAGCGGTGACTGCATCCAAGTAGGCCATGGTTCACCCTCCGCGGTTGACGTGGGCGGCACCCTCCCTATCCTATATAGTATAGCGCAGGCAGGGGGTACCTCAACCGTTTCCCGTGAAAAGACGTCAATCTGGTTGTATTGTTTGGTATAGGATTTTCTCCAAAGCCTATACAAGCTTATACACCACTAGGAATCGCGAGTTCACAGCTACCGGTACCACGTCCCTTCTGGTGTCTAGCTTTGACTGATTCTTCACTTCACGACAACAGCGATCGGCTTGTAGACCCCCGCCAGGCCACCCTCGGTGTAGGCGCGCACCACCAGCCGGTTCGTCCCCGCCACCAGCGTCCCGGTCACCTCGAAGCTGAACGGTTCGTTCCACACGTCGTGCTCCCCCAGGCGCTCGCCGTTCAGCCACACCACCGCCTCGCTGTCCACGCCGCCGAAGTAGATCCACGCCGGCTTGCCGATCTGCTCGGCCGGGACCTCGAAGTCCACGAAGTACCACCCCGGCGCGTAGATGTCGCCGATCTGCTTGTTCCACGGCCAGCCCACGCGCAGCGCGCGCGTGTTCGGGCGGTTGCCGGGCAGGAACCACTGCGCCTGCACGCCCGCGTCCTCGGCGTCGAGCGCGAAGGGTACATCTCCGATGACGATCTGCCGCCACGCCGGTTCGCCCTCGACGCCCAGCCCCGGCAGCGCCGCCGCCAGCTCGGCCTCGAAGGTCGCCAGCTTGTGCTCGGCGATGTGGTCCCAGTCGACCCAGCCGCGGGTCAGGCGCGGCGGGACGTACTGCCCGGCCACGTCCCACTGACCGTAGACCACCTGGTTGGCGCCGGGCTCGAAGCCGACGGTCCGGAGGGCCTCGCCGCGCGTGCCGTCCTCGGCCTCGAAGGCGTAGATGATGTTACCCTCGACGACCCCGGCCCCGTCTTCGCTGCGCACACACAGCGCCTCCGGGGACAGGCGGCCCTCAAGCTGCGGCATGAAGACGCGGTTGCCGGTGATGATCGGCGAGGCGCCGCCGTACTCCTTGCCCTCGGTCAGCTCCCGCCCGAGCACGATGCCCTCGCGGGTCGCGGTGCAGCCGCGCAGCGTGAGGTAGTCGGCGCTGTAGCACACGAAGCCCGCGGCCACGCAGTCAATGACCTGGGTGTGCGCGGTCGAGATGCTCATGCGCGAGTTGGGCGAGACGCAGCGGATCAGCCGGTTATCGGGCTCGGCGCCCTCGATATCCACGAAGCCGTAGCTACGCCAGTTGACGTCTCCGCCGCGGCAGTCCACGAAGGTGTTCCCACGCGCGCCCTCATGTGACGCGCACAGATCCCAGCGGAAGCAGTCGTAGGCCTCGCAGTCGCGCACCAGGTTGCCGGCCCCGCGGATGTAGAAGCCATCGCCGGACCACCGGTCCCACGCGCCCTGGTAGTAGTCGGCGCCGAACTTCACGTCGATATAGCCCACGTTCTCGGCCCGACAGCGCACGAACTTCGAGTAGTTCCCCCAGGTGCCGAAGGCGATGCCCGGGTTGTTGTAGACGAAGCAGTCCTCGACCACGCACTGGCCCCGGCACAGGATGCCGTAGTCGCTCTTGCCCAGCTCCTGGAACTCCGGCCAGTGCTCATACTTGTTGCCGTCGATCACGCAGCCGCTGATGTGGCACCTGTCGCCGAGGAGGAACAGGGCACCCTCACTGGGCAGCCGGCGCACCAGCGTGTTCGGACCGAACACCAGCACGCTGCCGTCACGGGTCTCCAGCGGCGCGCGCACGGCGTAGATGCGCGGGCTCTCCGGGTCGTCGCTGCCCGGGAAGTAGAGCGCGCAGCGCTCCGCGAAGGCCTGCGCGAAGGCGTCGCTGAGGTCCACCGACCCATCGGTCGGACAGTTGGGGGGCAGGTACTCCTCGATGCTGGTGAGGTGCTCGACCTGCGCGCCGGCCCACCCGGCGGCCAGCGGGACGATGATCAGCGCGGTCATGATGCGCATCCGCGGTCCTCCTGACGCCAACTGATCTGCGGCCCGTCCGGCACCGGCTTCCTTCGCCGCATGGCGCCCGCAGGCCTGCGCCAGAACGCAGCGCGGGGCCGGATCGCTCCGGCCCCGCGGCTTCACGGGCGCTCAGCGCGCCCTGGGTTGTGATGTCGAGTCCTTCGCCTCAGTCGATGGCCCGGTCGAGCATCGCCCGGAACTGGCTCTCGGGCTGCAGGCCCACCGTCTGGTCAACCACCTCGCCGCCCTTGAACACGAACAGCGCCGGGATGCCGCGCACCCCGTAACGCATGGCGAGCTCGCCGGCCTCGTCAACGTTCACCTGCACCACCTTGGCCCGGCCCGCGTAATCCGCGGCGAGCTTCTCCAGGGTCGGGTGCAGCGCCCGGCACGGGCCGCACCAGTCGGCGGTGAAGTCAACCAGCACCGGCTCCGAGGCCTGCAGCACCTCGCGGCCGAAGGTCTGTGTTGTCGCGGCAACGATCTCGCCCTGCGCGGCCTGGGTCTCCCGGTCGGTCATCAGCGTCTCCTCCGTATCAGTGGCTTGTGCCTGTTGCTGTTGCCCGCAGCCCGCCGCGAACACGACGAGCACGGTCACGGCTATCGCGAACACCGTCGGCGTGACGATCCGGCGTACACCCGTGGTGGCCATTGTCGCACTCCGTCTCGGGCCGTGCTCTCGGCACGCCCGCATATTGTCGGTCCGGTGGACTCCTGCGCCCCTACAGCCCGCACGTGCCCCCCGGGCAGCAGGTCGTGCAGCTCGACGCCGTCTTGCCGGGCTTGCCCAGCGCGAAGGTGGATTGCAGACGCCTGGTCTTGTGCGAACCACACGCCGGACACGTCACCTCGGCACCACCGTTCCGCCGGCTCACCAGCTCCTCGAACTGCTCGCCACACTTCTCGCACTCGTACTCATAGAGCGGCATTCCTGATCTCTCCCCGGTGATCGTTGGTCGCACTCACTGGCCGCCGGCGTCCAGCATGTCCTCGGCCACCAGGAGCAGGTCGCCGATGCGCGGGTCGGCGAGCGTGTAACACACCCGGTTGCCGTCCCGGTGCGGCGCCACCAGCCCGCGGTCGCGCAGCACCGCCAGGTGCTGGGAGATGTTGGGCTGGCTGCACCCGAGCTGATCCTGTAACTCGCCCACGCACACCTCTTCCTGCAGGACCCGGCGCAGGATGCCCAGCCGCGTCGCATTGCCCAGCGCCCGGAAGATGACCGCCATGCGTTCGCAGCAGGCCAGGTCCTCGCGCTGCGCCTCGACGGTGGAGCTGCTGCGTTCGGTGCTTGCCATGGTCTCGGCCTCCCCGTCGTTGTGCGATAGTATGTATATTCGCATGTTATTATACCAGACCGCCGCCTCATGTCAACCCCTGCGCACAGGAACTCTCGCGGCCCCCCAACAACATCTATCTGACAGGGAGGTCTCGCCGCCTTCCGGGGCGCAATCTACTATCCTGCCTCGCGCTGGCGGCGGACCGCCGGCGCCTGAGCCGGGCGGAAGAGGTGGCCTGACCATGACTCAGCATGCCGGGCCGGCCCTGTTCCTACTGCTCGTCACCATCATCGCCGGATGCGGTGGCGGCTCCGGGCCGCCCGCCTCCGGGCCGCGGCCGCCCGTCACGGACTCCGACCTCGTGCAGGTCGGCCCGCTGCAGATCCGCACCGCCTCCGCCGCCGGCTTCACCGCGCAGAGCATCCCCACCATGACCGGCAATTGCGCCTTCGTCGCGCTCAGCGGCTCCCAGGTGGTCTGGATGGCCTCGCAGGCGCTCATGGATCGCTTGCTCTACGTCTCGAACCACTTCGGCGACGGCGAGGTCTGCGTGGCCAACCTCGACGGCTCAGGCGAGGTGGTGCTGACCAACAACACCGCCGAGGAGCGCGACCCGCGCTGGTCGCCCGATGGCACGAAGATCGTCTTCGTGCGCCAGTGGGGCGCTCAGGACCCCGAGATCATGCTCATGAACGCCGACGGCAGCGGCATCGAGGCCCTGACCAGCAACGCTCTCCCCGACGACTCGCCCGCCTGGTCGCCAGACGGTCAAATGCTCGTCTACCGCACCAACGCCGGCAACGACGAGGTCGCCGTGATGTACGCCGACGGCTCGGACCCAACCAGCATCTCGAAGAACGCCGCCAATGACGGCGACCCGGACTGGTCACCCTCGGGCTCCGGCAGGGTCATCGCCTTCGACACCGACCGGCACGGCGTGTCGGAGATCTACCGCATGCGCCCCGACGGCAGCGGCCAGCACCGCATGACCAGCGACGTCTGGGACGAGTTCAACCCCGTCTGGAACTCCGCCGGCACCGAGATCGCCTTCGAGCGCATGGTCAGCACGTTCAACTCCGACATTATGGCGGTCAACGTCGCCACCTTCGCCGTGCGTACGATCATGCAGGACCCGGGGCGCGACTCCGATGCCGCGTGGTCGAGCGACGACAGGCTGGTCGCCGTGAGCAGCGCGCGCGATGACCCCATCGGCTACCGGCACGCCTGGCTGCAGCAGACCGTCGCCCCGCACCAGGCCTTCCAGGTCACAACGGGCCAGTGGACCGCCTACGATCTCGACCTGGGCAGCCCCACCATGCAGACCGATCGCGTGCTCATCGGCCCCTACGGCTCCGACTGGGGCGGCACCGATCCGGTCTTCACGAGCGCCGACGCCGGCGTGGTCGCCTTCGACGGCCGCGGCTACCGCAACTTCGTGCGCATCGGAGTGCGCGCGGCCGACATCGACACGCTGCAGATCACGCCGCTGCGTGGTATCGGCTGGGAGCTGGTCGGCGTGGTGGTTGAGGCCGCCGAGATCGTCAACCTCAAGGAGGACGCGGGGCGTTCCCAGCCGCCCACCGTCTGGCAGCTTGACCCGCTCAACTCCGGCGCGGCGGTCCTGTACTTCAGCGCCTTTACCGGCAAGCTGGTGTCGGTGCTGCCCGTGCGCGACGTGGTCTACCCGACCGCCGCCGACTCGGCCGCCGACGCCATCCGCCAGCGCGTCGAGGGCGGGCGCCTCATCGTCGAGGGCGACTTCGCCGCGGTGTTCGACGCCCGCGGCGCGAAGATCGCCGACGCAACCGACGCCGTCACCATCGGCCCCGACGGCACGCGGCTTGACATCGAAGGAGAGTGAGGGCGTTGCTGCGCAGCATCGCAGTTGTGCTCTGCCTTGGGCTTGTCGTCTTCCCCTGCGGCTGCGGAGGCGGTGGCCCGCCGCCTCCCGAACCCAGGCCGCCCGCCGGCGGCGCCGAGCTGGTCCAGGTCGGCCCGCTGCAGATCCGCACCACGAGCACCGCCGGCTTCACCGCGCAGAGCATGCCCACCCCCGCCGGCACCTGCGCCTTCGTCGCCCTCAGCGGCTCCCGGATCACCTGGATGGCCTCCCAGGCGTTCATGGACCGCCTCCTCTACGTCACCGACCAGTGGTACTACAGCCACGTGGCCATGTGCAACCTCGACGGCTCGAACCAGGTGCGGCTGAACACCAACACCGCCTACGAGACGGATCCTCAGTGGTCGCCCGACGGCACGAAGATAGCCTTCGTCCGCCAATGGGGCACGCAGGACACCGAGATCATGGTGATGGATGCCGACGGCAGCGGGGTCAAGGCCCTCACCAGCAACACCGTCCCCGATTCCTCGCCCACCTGGTCCCCGGACAGCCAGAAGATCGCGTGGGAGAGCGGGTGGCCCAACGCGGAGATCTGGACCATGTACGCCGATGGCTCCGAGCAGACCAACATCTCGCAGAACCCCGCCAACGACTATCAGCCCGACTGGTCCTCGTCCACCAGCGGCGCCGCCATCGCCTTCATCAGCGACCGGACCGGGACCTTCGAGGTCTACCGCATGGCGCCCGATGGCACCGGGCAGGCCCGCGTCACCAACGACGGCATCTACAACTACCAGCCGGCCTGGAACTCCGCCGGCACCGAGATCGCCTGCTCGTACGAGCTCGGCTCGGCGGAGCGGGACATCATGAGCGTGACCGTGGCGACCGGCGAGTGGCGCACCCTCATGCTCGGACCCGCCCGCGACCACGAGCCCGTGTGGTCGGGAGACGACACCTTCATCGCCGCGGAAAGCGGACGCAACGCCTACCCGGCCGCGCATATCTGGCTGCAGCAGACCACACCTCCCTACCACGCCTTCCAGGTGCACCGCAACGCGGCCGATCAGTACGATCCCGACCTGGGCAGCCCGGCCATGCAGACCGAGCGCGTGCTCATCGGCCCCCACGGCTCGGACTGGGGCGGCACCGACCCGGTCTTCACCGGCGCCGACGCGGGCATCGTCGCCTTCGACGGCCGCGGCTACCGCAACTTCGTGCGCATCGGCGTGCGCACCGCCGACCTGCCCACCCTCCAGGCGACCCCCCTGAGCGACACCGGCTGGGACCTGGTGGGCGTGGTGGTCGAGGCGGCCGAGATCGTCAACCTCAAGGAGGACGCCGGACGCGGCGTCCCGCCCGTGACCTGGCAGCTTGACCCGTTCAACTCCGGCGCGGCGGTGCTCTACTTCGGCGCCTTCAGCGGCAAACTCGTCTCGGTGTTGCCGGTGCGCGACGTGGTCTCGCCCACGGCCGCCAGGTCGCCCACCGATCTCGTCCGCCAGCGCATCGAGGGCGGCCGCCTGGTCGTCGAAGGCAACTTCGCGGCGGTCTTCGACGCACAGGGGCACAACCTCGCCCCCGGCGGCGCCACTCACGCGACCATCAGCGACGGCGAGCTGACGGCCGCGGGCGAGTAGCCGTCGCGCTGCGCCCGCAGCCAGCCTGGGCTGACCATGCAGCCGCGATGGCTCGATATCGTAGTAACGTGTTACAGATCAGTGGCTAATGTGGTAGTATGGTATTGTGGTTCGCCGCCCTCTGACCCTTGGGCGGGGAGCCGCGGTAATGCACCGGTAGCGGTCAGGGCAGATGCGATGCGCTGGCGGGTCGCAGCCTACCGGGTCGGGCTCACGGTCGCGTCCGGAAGGTGGTCTCAGCCATGCCCGCGCGCGCCTGGACCGTGCTTCCTGTCCTGGCTGTCATGCTGCTCGCCGGCTGCGGTGGCGGCGCCCCGCCCGCACCCGCACCGGCGCCCCCGACCGGGGCGGTTGGCGGCACCGTGCAGCTCGGTCCCCTGCTGATCCGTCCTGCCAGCACCGCCGGCTTCGTCACCCGCGCGCTGTACCCGGGCTCTGGCCACTGCAGCTTCGCCGCCGTCTGGGGTGCCGAGATCGAGTACCTGGCCTGCCAGGGCATGCTTGACCGCATCGTGTTCGCCCGCGGCAACCTGTCCCCGGACATCTGGGTGTGTAACCTCGACGGCTCGCACCTCGTCAAGCTC
>JALGVA010000183.1 GCA_029820295.1 Candidatus Zipacnadia bacterium | reverse complement strand
TCGGGATCGCGGCGGAAGAGCGCGTACTCGCCGCCGGTGTCCGAGGCGTTGCCGCGGTAGGCGTGGGCCATGATGGCCAGGTTGCGCGGCGTCGGGAACCAGAAGTAGTTCGTCTCCGCATGGCGCGAGGAGTGCCCCGCGCGCCACGTCGAGTCATTGATCGGCGGCTGGTAGCCGTCCGGCGCGGTGACGTACTCACCCGCGATCAACACCTTGCTCATCAGCGGATGCGCCAGCAGGTCAAGGTCATCGTAGCGGTCCGCGCCCTGATAGGCGGGCGGGTCGGAGTACCCCTGCATGATTTCGGGCAGCACGTAGAACTTGCTCAGGGCCATGCTCTCGTAGGAGGGCGAGCCGTCCTCCCAGTGGCCGTCGCGCCAGAAGTTCTCCTCGATGAAGCCGAAGAAGCCGTTGGGCGGCTCGATGGCCCAGGCCACCAGGTCGTGGTCGCCCAGCAGCTTGCCGATGAAGCCGCCCGCGCCCATGGCGAAGGGGCCGTCGTTGACGCAGCAACCGCGCGGCGAGGTGGCGATAAGCAGCCGCCCGCACTCGCGGAAGGCGCCCTCTTCGATGAGCGAACGATCCTCATCGGAGTAGACGCCGCTCTCGACCGTGAGGTCGTAGGCCAGGCACAGCTCGATGAAGGTGCTGGCGTCGTGCAGCTTCCAGCCCGAGAGCTTGCCTGACTGCAGGTTCGAGTAGTCGCGGTAGATGCGGTACCAGTCGTGGGCGATGTACCCGGGATAGACCTCGGCGAGGCGCAGCAGCACCTTGCGGACCTTCTCGGCGTAGGCGATGTCACCAGTCAGCGCGTAGGCTCGGCCCAGGTTGCCCAGCGAGCCGAGCTTGAGGATGCGCCCGTAGCGCAGCAGTCCCGACAGGCGGTAGTGGTTGCCGTCGGCGTCCTCGTAGTAGGTGATCTCCTCACGCTCGCCCAGCGGGTTGATGTGCACCTCCACGCCGGTCTCCGGGAAGTCCGGATTCGGGTAGATCGTGTCGCAGCGCTTACACTGCGCTCGGCCGTCGGCGAGGAAGCGCCACGGGCTCACGCCCCACTGAGCGCCGCAGTTCGGGCAGTTGCACACGCGGAAGGGCGTGCCCTCGGGGATCCAGTCCGCGATCTCGTCATCGGGCAGCTCCATCCACCACTGGGTCGCGTTGATGATGCTCTCCAGCTCCCGCTGCGCCCACGGGTGCAGCTTGATGTTGCGCCGCGCGCGCTCGATGTCGGCCTCGCGGTAGAGCCCGACCGGATGGTCCACATCTGCAGGAGGTCGCGGCGTGCGGTCGTACACCGTGGCGACCCCCTTCCCGAGCGTGAGGTCATCGAAGTGGCCCTGCGTGACCGCGCCCGACCAACTGTACAGCAGCACCGTCGCCGCCACCGTGCCCTCGGGAGACCACGCCCCACCGGTGCACTTCGCCCACTCGCCCGTGCCGGCCACGCCGAAGCTGTTCACGCCCCCTTCGATGCGCTCACCCGCCGCGTCCCAGAACTCGAGGTAGATCGATGCGCTGTTGCCCCCCTCGCCCAGCCACCAGCCCTCCACGAAGTACGCCTCGTCGGGCTCGGCGGCGACGCGCGGGCTGCGCAGGCCGACCGCCGCGTCGCCGGGATCGCTCAGCCAGACGCTCCGGTCGCCATCGTGGGCTGCGTCTGCGCTGACCACGACCTGACCGGGATCACCGTAGTCGAGCGTCCAGCCCTCAGGCAGCGCCCCGCGCTCGGCCTCCTCGAAGCCCTCGGTGAACAACACCTCACGCTCGGGCTGCGCCCAGGAGCAGCCGAGCATGCCCGCCAGCAGCCCCACGACGATCGCGGACCGGAAGATCGACTCCACCGCCATCCCTCCAACACTGCACGCCTTACGACCGTCAGTACCGGTGCATACCCCCCGTAGGCGCGCTATTCGCCGCCCGGCGCTCTGACGCCTCCGCGAGGCAGGGCGCGGCGGAGTTCGCACGAATATACCGACGCTCGCACGGGCCGCGATAGTCACGCAACCGGAAAGGCGGATCGCTCTCATGCTCGCCCCCAGGCACGTAGTCGCGCTGTCGGTGCTCATGGTCCTGCACGGCTGCATCGCCGTCCAGGCCGCCTCGCTGCCGCCGGCCGTCCGCGGCGGCACAACCATCATGTTGCAGGTCGAGCCCGGCCCACTCGAGGTCACCGTGCTCAAGCGCGACCTGAACATCTACGAGAACGAGGACCTGCTGCACGCCGACCTCTTCGATCCGCTGGGTCGCAAGCTCGCCGAGGTGGACATCCCCGATGATGGCATCGCGACCGCGGGCGGTGGCCACGCCCCGGAGCTGCAGTCGGCGTCCATGAGCGTCGAGGCGCGCATGGCCGGCGTCCACCGCCTCGCGATCCGCGGCGGCGGCGACCTGGTCTACGGGATGGATACCTCGGTCGAACACTACGTGGTCAACGGGGACATGTTCTTCAGCGAGGGGTCGGTCGGCGGCCGGCTGTTCTTCGAGCCGCCTGCGCAGGAGTTCACCATCACCGCCAGCGCGCTGCACGACCCCGGCCGGCAGACCGTGCCGTTGCTTGACGCCGCCGGGGACACACTCGCTGAGTTTGACCTTGCGGTCACCGGCGAGGAGCATACGCTGACCTTCGAGGCCGGCGAGCGCGACGGGCTGTGGAGCCTGGACATCGGCGCGCTGGACGTGCGGCTGGCGGTCAGCGGTGTGGAACACTGGGCCATCGGCGAGGGCGCGTGGTTCCCGGCGGCGAGCACCAAGTGGATGCTCCTGCCCTACCGCACCGCGCGCTACCTCGAGCCCGGCGACCGCACCGTGGTGGACTTCCGCCTGCGCAACAGCACCGGCGCCCCCGACAGCTTCGACGTCGAGCTGACCGCCGACCCCGGCGCCGCCGCCGAGATCCTGGAGCCCGACCTGCCCGTGCAGCTCAAGGCCGGCGAGACCACGACCGTACGCGTTGCGGTCACGGCCTTTGAGGGCGCGGGCGAGGGTGACGAGTACTACGTCGGCGTCACCACGCGCGCCCTCAACGAGCCCGCCGCGCAGACCTCCTCCGGGCTGGCGATCCGCATCGGCGAGAGCCCGGTCTCGCGATTCCTCGACCTGCCCATCGTCCTCCGGCCGCACGAGCACGAGGACGTGCAGTTCGGCTACGCGCCCGACTACATGACCAACGAGGTCTACTTCGACCTCGCGAACCGTCCGGTTATCCGCCAACGCACCATGAGTACCTACAACTCGACCGGGGTCTTCCTGCTCCAGGATGGGCGGTGGATCGAGCGCGGCTTCATGGACGCGGTGCGCGCCGCGCATCCCGACTACCGCAGCAGCTACGGCGCCGGCGGCTTCCTGGGCGCCAAGGTCGCATTCGACGGCCAGGGCGGGATGTACACCATGATGCAGGCCGGCCTCACGGAAGGCGGGCGCATCGTGATGCTGCTGTTCTCGCCCGATGAGGGCCGGAGCTGGCAGGTCTACGACCTGCCCGGCGGCTCGTTTGACATCGAGCAGTTCACCGGCCACAACGCGCTCAACATCCCGCCGCCGGTGCTGAGCTACGTGACCACCGGCCCGCACCCGGCGCGCTTCTGCAGCTACAACGACCTGCTGCTCTACATGCCCGAGCGCGACGGCGACCACCTGGTCATCGGCGAGCCGGTCAAGGTCTCGGACAGATGCCTCGGTTCGTGCCAGCACTCCGGCGGGCCGGCCTCGACGGCCACGCGCGACGGCCGCACACACATCGTCTGGGGCGAAGTCTCGGGCAACCCGGATGGCTCCGACGCCGACGAGCGCGGCGTACCCACCTACGTCGCGACCTACGACCACGCCAGCGGCCGGCTCGGCGACAAGGTGCTGCTGGGCTACGGGCCGCCGGTGAACGACGTGCACAACGTGCCCGCGATCACCATGGACAGCGAGGGCTACCTGCACGTGCTCATCGGCTCACACGGTGACAACTTCCAGTACACGCGCTCACTGCAGCCCAATGACGCCTACTCCGGCTGGTCCGAGGCCGAACCCATCCTGACCGCCGGCGCGGTCGGCGATGACACCGACGAGGACGGCGAGGGCCGTCAGACCTACATCTCGCTGGTGTGCGACCAGAACGACACGCTGCACACAGCCTTCCGCCAGTGGCGCGCGGGCGTGGACCCCTACTTCGGCGGCGCGCTCTACGCGGCTCTGTCGGTGCAGCACAAGCCCAGAGACGGGCCGTGGAGCGATGCCCGACCCATCGTGGTGCCCGCGGTGCCCGGTTACTCGATCTACTATCACAAGCTGACCGTCGATCGCCTGGGCGCGCTCTACCTGTCCTACAGCTACTGGACCAGCGACACCACCTACCAGGACCAGTTCCCGGACCGCTATCACCATTGCGCGGTCGTGGTGTCGCGCGACGGCGGCCAGCGCTGGAAGCTCGCCGAGACCGCCGACTTCGCGAAGGGCGAGCAGCTCTTCGCTGAACGGTAGACGAGAGCACCAACGCGCAACCGGAGGTCGAGGCCATGCGCATGCGCACGGACGCTCTGCTCAGCGTCGCACTGCTGGTCGCCACACTGATTCCGGTCACCGCGCAGCCGACCACACCTCCACCGGCGGACGCGCGCACGCTGCTGCTCGACCGCTTCGACGAGGACTTCGTGCCCGACGGGCAGCGCATGACCTCCCCCACGGTCATCGTCCCCGCGGGGGAACACACCGGCGGCAGGCTGGTGACCGGCGGGGAGACGCCCATCGAGCAGTCGGGCGAGTTCATCGAGGGCAGGTTCGGGCAGGCCTTTCAGTTCCACGGCATGACCGCGATGTACTACCCCGTGCCCGGCAACATCGACGTGACCGCGGGCGCGGTCGAGATGTGGCTGCGCATGGGCTACGAGCCGGTACACCCGTCGCAGGTGGAGAGCCGCTACCGCAATCAGCTCTTCCTGAACATCGACCCACCCGGCCCGGCCAGATTCATCGTTTACTCGACACTGGTGCAGTTCTGCGTCGGCGTGTGGGACCAGCAGCGCCAGCTCGTAGCCTACGTCGGCGCGCCCATGCCCTGGCACGAGGGCGAGTGGCACCACGTCGAGGTGCGCTGGGGCCGGCGGCTTGAGCTGTGGCTGGACGGCGAGCTGCGCGGCTCCGAGGACTGGGCGGGCCTGTTCGGCCCGATGAGCGTGGACCTCAAGCAGACCCAGATGTTCCTCGGCTCGCGCATCCACGACAGTGACATCGAGGCCGAGTTCGCGGTCGACGAGCTGCGCATTCTCGGGCCCGGCGGCGAGCAGGTGCCGCCCTACCCGCTGGTGACCTGCCCGCGCATCGTTACGCCACCGACGCTGGACGGCGTGCTGGGCGATGGTGAGTGGGACGGCGCCGGGGAGGCCACCGGCTTCGTCGGCCTGAACGACAACCGCCCCGTGGTCGATCAGACGAACGTCTTCGTGGCGCACGACGAGCGCAATCTGTACGTGGCCTTCGAGTGCACCGACCCGGAGAACCGGCCGCTGGAGGGCACCTTCACCGATCGCGACTCGGCGGTCTACCAGGAGGACGCGGTGGACATCTTCCTGCAGCCGGGCCCGGACGTCTACCCGTACTATCAGCTCGTGGCCAACTGCATCGGCACGCGTTTCGATGCGCGCGCCATCGAGCAGAACGGCCGCCGCGCCTTCGACATCGAGTTCGACCCCGAGTGGACCGTCGCCACCAGCAGGGGCGAGGGACGCTGGGTGATGGAGACGGCGATCCCGTGGGCCGAGCTGGAGGGCCGCTCGGCGCCCCAGCCGGGCGAGCGCTGGCGGGTCAACTTCTGCCGCGACGCCGACGCCGCCAGTCGGCTGTCCTCGTGGTCGTGGATCGCGGGCAACTTCCACCGGCCCTCGAACTTCGGCGAGATGGTCTTCCGCGGCGATGACCGCGCCATGCGCCTGAGTAAACTGACCGGACTGCGCGACGGCCGGCCGCACGCGCGCCTGGACCTCACGGGCCTGGCCTTCGACCCGCCGGTCACCGTGACCGCAACCCTGGTCGATGCCGGCGCCGCGACCGTCGCCGAGGCGCACAAGGACCTGATCGACGCCAAGTCGTTCACCTTCGAGCCACCGCCGATCACGAGCGGCGACTACGTGCTGACCCTGACCGCCGCGACCGCCGAGGAGACACTGAGCTACCAGCGCCTGCCGTTTTCGGTGGACAAGCCGTTCGACATCGCGGTCGCCGGCTACCCCTACGAGGGCAGGCTGTGGGTGACCGCGAGCATCGGCGGCATGCCCGACCTGCCGGAGGGCTCGATGGTGCGCGCGCGGCTGGTCGCGGGCGAGCGCGAAGCCGGTGCCTGCGAGATCACGCAGTTCGACCGCGGCTCCGGGCAGGGCGCCATCGACATCACGCAGGTCGAGCCCGGGCAGTACGAGGTGCAGGCGAGCGTAGTCGGCCCCGACGGCGAGGTGCTTGCGCAGGCGGCGGCGGGCTGGGAGCAGTTCGACCGACCGGTGTTCTGGATGTCGGACGCGGGCATGGAGCGCACGGTGCCGACGCCGTGGACGCCCGTCGAGGCGGCCGCGGACGCCATCCGTGTGTGGGGCCGCGAGTACCGGGGCGACGGGCGCATCATGCCCGGCCAGATCGTCAACCAGGGCCAGGACCTGCTCGCCGGGCCGATCGAGCTGACCGCGACGGTCGGCGGGGCCGCCATCGACCTGTCGGCGCTGCCCGCGGCCATCGTCGAGGCGGCCGACGACCGCGCGGTGCAGGAGGCCGCGCTTGACGGGCCGGTGCCCATGACGCTGCGCGCCACCACCGAGTACGACGGTATGCAGCGCTACGACCTGACCATCAGCCCCGCGGGGGAAGCGACCGTCGATGCGCTGGCGCTCGCCATCCCGGTGCGCCGCGAGGTCGCGCGGTTCATCCTGCCCTCCAGCGGGCGGTTCTCCAAGCCGGTGGAGGTCGGCGATGAGAGCTGGCGCAGCGCCTTCATGCCGCAGGTCTGGCTGGGCAACGACGACCTGGGCCTGGCGTGGTTCGCCGAGAGCGACCGCTACTGGAAGCCGGTTGACGACGACGCGATGCTCGAGGTCGTGCCCGAGGGCGACGTGGTGACGCTGCGCGCGAACATCATCCGGGAGCCGCGCACCATCACCGAGCCGATCACTATCACCTTCGGCCTCATTGCGACCCCGGTGAAGCAGGTGCCGACAGGCGATCCGTGGTACTTCCGCTTCGGCGCGGTGAACAACGCCTACCAGCTCTATGACCCGCAGGCGAGCGCCATCTATCACACCGAGCGTCTGGAGTACCCGGCGGCCGGCAATATCGATCCCGCGCAGGGCACGCTGGAGTTCTGGCTGTCTGCCGGCGGCATGGGCGGCGGCGGGCCCAGGCCCATCGCCGGCATCTACGGCGATGGCGGCTCGATGGTGCTCAACTGGGACCTCTCACAGGACCGCCTGTGGCTCACGGTGCCCGGGCCCGAAGGCGAGCTGCAGATCGGCGCCACCGACGCCGGCGTGCCCATGGAGGGCTACGTTCATGTCGCGGCCACGTGGGGCGAGCGCATCGCGCTTTACTGCAACGGACGCCTGTTGGATTCCGCCGACGGCCCCCTGCCCGCCGCGGAGCAGATGGCCGCATCGCCGGAGAAGCTGCGCCTTGTCCTCGGCTCGGCGCACGGCTGGCGCGGCTGGACCTGGTTCGACGTCGATGAGGTGCGCGTGTCCGGCACGGTGCGCTACGCGGGTGACGGCCTCGCCGTGCCGACCGAACCGTTCGCGCCCGACGAGGCCACGCTCCTGCTCGACCACCTCGACGACCGCTTCCGCCCGGACGGGGAGGACGCCGAGACCCGGCCGGAGGTGATGGCGGCGCCGGGCGACCACCTGGGCGGTCTGCCGAGCATCGGCTGCGAGTTCGTCGATGGCGTGTTCGGATCGGGGCTGCAGGTGGGCGTGGTGGGGGCGCGCCCCTGCAGGGAGATGCTGCAGGAGTGGGGCGTGGACGCCTACAACCTCTGGTCGTGGCTGCCCAAGCCGCAGTGGGACGAGGTCGGCTGGCCGCTGCCGCTGTTCACCGAACCCGAGGGCGTGGACCTGCCGCGCATGAACGCGGCCTTCGATGAGGCGGGCGTGCGCACGTCCACCTACATGGGCTACATGGGCATCGGCGCGCCCACGCGCTGGAGCCGCCAGTTCGGCTACGAGTGGCGGCGCGAGCCGGTCTCCAGCCAGCCCAGCGAGCCGCCGCCGGGGCACTCCTACCTCGACTGCTGCGGCAACGCGCGCGGCTACGCCGACTATCTCGCCGAGGGCACGCGCTGGCTGCTCGAGGAGCAGGGCTTCGATGGCTGCTACACCGACGGCAACGCCCACGTCTATCCGTGCCGCAACACGCATCACGGCTGCGGCTACTACGATGACGATGGCACCCTGCGCCCGACCTACCCGGTCTTCGGCACGCGCGAGTATCTCGAGCGCATGTACCGCATCATCCACGAGCACGGCCCGGACGGCTTCCTGGTCAACCACGTCTCCTACAACATCTTCATCCCGACCATGAGCTTCACCGACGTCTACTACACCGGCGAGCACGAGCATTACGAGGACCTGCTCAAGTGCCGGGTGCGCTGGCAGGGGACACAGTGGGGCATCTGGCCGATCCTGCTCGGCGCCGACTCACACACCTACGAGGCCATGTACTACACCTACCGACATGCTGCGCAAGACCGTGAACCTGTGGCGGGCTTACGACGACTTCGGTTACCGCGAGGCGCAGTGGATCCCTTACTACCGCGCCGAGGAGTCGGGCATCGCGCGCGCGGACGATGACGAGGTGAAGGTCAGTCTCTACCTGCGCGAGGGCGAGGGCGCCTTCCTCGTGGTCGGCAACCTGCGGGCCGAGGTAACTGAGTGTACCGTAGCCGTGGATATGGCACAGATGGGCCTGGGCGAGGACGTGCGCGCCTGGAACGCACTGAGCGAGCGCGATCTGCCGCTGCAGGACGACCGTATCACAGTGCGGCTGCGGCCCAACAGCTTCGTGTTGGCGCGGCTCGAGCGGCGCTGAGCGCCTACGGGGCCTCCGGGAAGAGGCGGCAGCGCCACAGGTGCGCCTGCGAGCCGTAGTAGAGCACGCCCTCGTCGG
>JALGVA010000043.1 GCA_029820295.1 Candidatus Zipacnadia bacterium | reverse complement strand
CGGCGTGGGAACGCCGCCCCTCCGCACGACTGCGAGGAGGTCCCGTCATGCGCATGCGTGCCATCGCCATCATCGCCGCCCTGACCCTCGTCCCCGAGGCGTTCGCCATCGCCCGGCCCCTCAAGGTCGCTGTCTACGACGACGGCCTGGGCGGCAAAGCGGTCGCGCAGGCACTCGCGGAGTACCAGGAGATCGACGCCACCGTCATCCCGGAGCTGACCGGCGACGCGCTGCTTGCGCACGACGTGCTCTACGTCGGGTCGACGCGCCTCGATCAGCCTCAGGCGCTGCAGGCCATCCGCGTGTTCGTGGGCGTGGGCGGCGGGCTGGTGCTGGCGCATGCCGCCTGCGGCCGAGATCGGCCCGAAACCCCGTATCCGGAGATCGCCGCCCGCGTCTCGGGGCGCCGCGAGGACACTCTGGTGCGCATCGTGGCTCCCGAACATCCGCTCGCTACGTTGCTGCCGGCCGAGTTCGAGCACGCCTACTACGATCACCTGCTGCTCGAGCCCGGGCCGGCGGGGACGGTGGTGATCCGCGATCGCTCGGACGCGCCGGTCATGGTGGCGGGCCAGGCCGAGCCGGGGCGCGTGGTCTTCCTGGGCATGGTGCCCGGCTACCACTACGACCCCGCCACCTATGCCCAGGGCGAGCGGCCGCCGGAGGGCGCGGAGCTGCAGCTTGTCGTGAACTCGTTGACCTGGGCGGCGGGCGAGCAGCGCCTGACGCAGCGCCCGGCCGCCGAGGTCGCCGCCGCGCGCGCCACCATCGAGCGTGACCTGCAGCTCGACGAGCTGCGTTCGCTGCTGCCCACCGACGCGTGGTTCGGGGAGGAGATGCTGCGCGGCAGCTACCTGCCCCGCCCGCCGGTCACCGAGCTGGGCGGCCGCTTCTTCATCACCTACGACTCGATGACCTGGCGCGGCTACGCCATGCGCGGCGCGCGCACCCCCGAGCAGCTCGACTTCGTCCGCAGCCGCTTCCGCGCCGACGTGCTGCAGCTCAAGTGGATGGGCGTCACCGACATCCTCTACTGGACCGACGTCTCCGGCGAGCGCGTGATGCACAACACCAACGTGCCCGACTCCGAGGTGCGGGTGCGCAACTATGACCCGCTGGAGATGCTGTGTCAGATCGCCGACGAGGAGGGGATGCGCATCTGGGCGGCGTGGCATTCGACCGCGCGCTCCGAGGCGTTCGCGCAGAAGTACTGCGCGAAGGACGCAGACGGTAACCTCTACATGTACGGCTCGCGCGCCTATCCCGAGGACGTGCTCAGCCCCCTCTGGCGCGAGCGCTGCCATATGATCATCGACGAGTATGCCGAGCGCTACGGCGGCTACGAGAGCTTCCAGGGCCTGGGCTGCTACGACGAGCTGTGGTTCACCTACGCCGACTTCCATGGCGACGACCTCGAGGCGTTCGATGCCTTCAGCCGCGAGCGCTTCGGCGAGGGCCTGCCCGCCGACATCGGCGAGAAGCTCGCGCTGGGGCGAGGCTGGGACGACGCCGAGGATGTCTGGCGCCGCCGCTACATCCTGTTCAAGCAGTGGGCGATCACCGACTATGTGAAGGACCTGATCGACTACTGCCACAGCCGCGGCCTGCGCTACGGGCTCGAGATCCTCGCCACCGCCCACTACTCCTCGGGCTGGTGCTGGGGCATGGACAGCGTGCAGCTCGCGCGCCTGGGCGCCGACTTCCTGATCTGCAGCCCGCGTTCCAGCGCCGAGAGCTACTACCCCGGCACCGTGCGCTGGGCGCACGCCCACGATGGCTGGGGCATCTACAACACCGCCTGCCTGCGCGCCAACAGCCCCGGCGGCATCTGGTTCACCTTCAACCAGCTCTGGCGCATGATCATGTACGGCAACAACCCGAAGGTGCGCGCGCAGGCCGAGCGCCACATCCACAACCAGCGGCAGTGGGCCGGGGCGCAGTCGCTGGCTCGCGTGGCGCTGCTGCACCATCAGAACGCCCTGCAGATGCTGGTCGCCGACCCGCGCCCGGCGGTCAACCGCGAGCAGGCGGTCGTGCAGGCCATCTCCCGCCACCAGCCGATCGAGGTGGTCTTCTCGCGCGCCACCGAACTGCACGACCGCTACCGGCTGCTCATCGCCGCGCCCTACTCGGTACGCGGGCTCTCGCAGGAGGTGATGGACTCGCTGCGCGGTTTCGTCGAGGCGGGCGGGACGGTCCTGTCACTGGGCGGAGACTGGACCGTCGCCAACGCCGACCTCACCGGCGAGCGCGACGCGTCGGCGCAGATGCTGGGCGTCACCTACGGCGATCTGCCCGAAGACGCGCCCGCGACCCCTGCGACCTTCAGCGCGAATGGCATCCGCGTCGCGCTGCCTTCGGGGACCGCGCGGCGGCCGGTGCAGGTGCTCGAGGGCACTGAGGTGCTCGCGGCCCTCGACGAGGACGGCTCGCCGGCGATCACCGCGCACACCATCGGCCAGGGCCGGGTGATCGCGGTGCACCTCGATGTGCTCACCGAGCTGGAGAGGGGCGACACGCCGGAGCTGGCCGATTGGCTGTCGGCGCTGGTGCGCGAGCTGTCCGCACCCGAGGTCTACGCCGAGGGCAGTGGCTTCCGCGTGATGAGCGCGCTGCGCAAGGGCGATTGGGTGGCGGTGGCGCTCTACCCGGACGCGGTGCCGAGCGTGGCGACCGTTCACGTCGATCTGCCGAGGCTGGGCATCGACCGAACGGGCTTCCGCATGCTGCACCTGGGCAAGGAGATGGAGATCTCGCTGCCCGGCGACCGCTGGGGCGAGGAGGGGTTCTGGACGCCCGACCGCCTGGCGTCGGGCTTCGAGGTGACCGTCTGCGCGGACAACGACCGGGTGATGCCGCTGCCCGATGAGTTCGACCTGTCGGCCTTCGACGAGTCCGAGGCGTCGTACATCGACACGGTGACTCGCCAGAACTGGGACAGCGTGAGCGAGGGCCAGGAGAAGCGCACCTACGCGCACGAGATCGTGGTCCTCGCCCCCGGCGGCGAGATGACGATGCCGGAGTAGCGGGGCCGTGTGCCGTTCGGAGCGACGCACGTTCACATGCGTCGCCCGCTCGTCGTTGCCGTGCCGGAGCGGCGAGGCCGGGTATCTGTCTGGTGCTTACCTGCATAAGTCGGCGTACTGTGAATTGAGGGCCCCCGGTGTGACGGTGCGCTTGTTCCACTCGAAGGGTGCGGCGTGTTGGTTGTGGGCCTCGATGAAGCGGTCGATGGCCTGGCGCAGCTGCCGCGGGGAGGTGAAGCTGGCTCGCTGCTGTGCTGCCCGCGAGAGGATCGGGAACCAGATCTCGATCTGATTGAGCCAGGAGGCGTGCGTGGGCGTGAAATGCAGGTGCACGTTGGGATGGCGTCGCAGCCGGCGATCGTCCCTGGGCTTGTGCGTGTTCATGATGCGGCGCTGCGTCTGATCGTCATAGGGGGCCGGGCGGCCGGAGCGCGGCGCATCGGCCGGGCCCTGCAAGCCCGGACGGGCGAAGCGCTGCCGCCACTGGCCCACCGTGGCCGGGCGCGTGCCCGGCTCTTCGGCGGTGGCCACGTTGGTGTGGCCCTGGCAGGCCATCAAGATGATGCGGACGCGAGAGATGTGCCGCTGCTGGGTTGTGCCCGAGCGTACCCGGCCCTCCAGGACGCCACGTTCTGCGTCGGTCAGGTGGATAACCGTGGCCTGCTTTCCCATAGTGCCGACAACACAGCACACTGCGGTCTCTCTTGCGAGCAAGCCCCAGGTCTGGTCGGTCACAGCGATCTTCGTGCACACCTGCGCCACGGTGGCGCCGTTGGCGATCTCCGCCTCCGCCTGCCTGAGCTTGTTGATGATCTGTTGGGGCGTGGACCGCTTGCGTGCCATTGCCCGGCCTCCCCCACGAGCCCAGATGCCTCAGACTCTAACATGACACCCGGACCCGTTTCAGTGGGCAAGGCCATGGGTCGCTCGGCGGCTCGACACGACGGCGGTCTGCCTGTACGTGACCGAGAGCGAGCTGCGCGGAGCGGTCCAGGCGCATCCGCCGGCATGACGTCACGCAGTGTGAGCGTGCAGCGAAGCACTCGGCGGCTGCAGCAGACCGGGCGTGCGTGCCGGAGTATCCCGCGGCCGACGCGAAGGACGCGGGCGGTGCGCCGGCGAATGACATCGCGCTGAGGTTGACGCGAGCCTGGACTATCGCGTTGGCCGCACGCGCCGAGTGATGACTCCACAGGTGGCGCTGCCCGCTCAGGCCGGACAGCGCGCGCCCCGGGCTGGTGCAGATGGCCCAACGATCGGATGGAATGGAGGCTCCGGGCGCCGCGCGGGAGGTCGCGCCCCGGGGGCTGAGGCTGCGCACGCTGGTCGTCGCACTGATCGTGGTCGTGGCCAGCGTCAGGCTGAGCGTACACCAGAACATGGTGCAGTCGGCGGGCGGGGGCGTGGATTACGCGCTGGCCGTGCTGCTGGTGCTGGTGCTGCTCGAGCCGGTGATCGGGCGCCTGTTCGGCCTGGGCCGGCGGAGCTACCTGTACATCTATGTGGCCACGCTCGTCGGCGTCGGGGTCTACGACGGCGTCAGCCGCTTCCTGCCCGTGTACACCGCCGCGCAGTACCTCGCCGCACCCGACAACAACTACGCCCGGATCGCCGAGACCTATCCCTCGTGGTTCATCCCCAAGGACACGGAGTTGATGCGCCAGTTCTACGAGGGCGCGACCGGCCCGGTCAACATGATGCCGTGGGTGAAGACGATCGGCGTATGGACGGTCTTCTTCGCCGTGCTGTGGGGCACGCTGCTGTGCATCTGCGTACTGCTGCGCCGCCACTGGGTCGAGGACGAGCGGCTGGCCTTCCCGCTGGTGCAGGTGCCACTGTACATCACCGGATTCGCGCAAGTATCCCGGCAGCCCGCCCGGAGCATCTGGCGGCAGCCGCTGATGTGGGCCGGGTTCATGGTCGCCGCCATCCACTTCGCCTCAATCATGGCCCACGGGGCCAACCCGTCGCTGCCGACGCTCGGCCCCGGCTACAACCTGGGGCAGTTCTTCACCGAACACCCGCTGAACGCGCTGTCGAGCTACTTCCTCTTCGTGCACAACCCGCAACTGGTGGGGCTGGCATACTTCGCGCCCCAGGACGTCTGCTTCTCGATGTTCTTCTTCTTCTTTCTGATCAAGGCGATGATGCTGTTCTACCGGGTGGCGGGCCTGCAGGAGCCGTCGGGCTTCCCGTTCTTCTGGGAGATGGCGGCGGGGGCGTTCGTGGGCATCGCCATCTACTACGCCTGGTCGGGTCGCGGCTACTTCCGCAAGCTCTGGCGGAGCATCATCGCCGGCCCGGGCGCGGAGGGGGCGGCCGGGCGCGACCCCAATGCCCCCATCTCCTACCGCGTCGCCGCCATCGGAGCGGTGACCGGCTTCCTGTTCCTGTGCGCGTGGTACATCGCCGCCGGGATGAGCTGGTGGATACCGCCCATCTTCTTCGGTCTCGTGGTGCTGTTCGCGACGATCTTCACCCGTGGGCGCGCGGAGGCCGGGATCGGATCGCTGGCCTCGTTCCCGTTCTGGCAGGCCAGCCGCCAGATCAAGAGCTTCCTGGGCACCGAGCGCCTCACGCCCGACGGCGACTACACCAACCTGTCGATGCTCGCCAGCCTGATCTTCCTGCACTTCGGGCTCTTCCCCGAGACCATGACCTACCAGATCGAGGGGCTGAAGATCAGCGAAGATGCGCGCCTGAGCCCGAGGGGCATGACCGGCCTGATGTCGGTCGCGCTGGTGCTGGGGATGCTGGCGATGATGTGGTTCGCAGTGAACGCCTTCTACGAGTGGGGCGGCAACACGCTCTCCAGGGGGATCACCGAGGGCGGCTATCACGTGCGCATCACGGTCACGGAACTCGCCGCGGTAGACACCGTGATCGAGGGCACTCACAGCCCGCCCGACCGGGCCCGCAACGCCTTCACCATCGGGGCGCTGCTGTTCACGCTGCTGATCGTGGTGATCCGCGTGAACCGGCTGCGCTTCCCGCTGCATCCGCTGGGGCTGGTGATGACGCTGCCCTACGGCTACGCCTACTGGGGGCCGTTCTTCGCCGCCTGGCTGGTGAAGTGGGGTATCCTCAAGTTCGGGGGCATCCGCATGTACCACGCGCTCATCCCGTTCTTCATCGGGATGATCGTGGGGCAGATATTCTCGCTGAGCATCGTCTGGCAGGTCGTGGCGCTGTTCATGCCTGAGCAGTGGCGCACGCTGGCCGACCCGCTCAGCTACTTCTGACGCGCCCCGGCGCGACGAGAGTGCGGCGCGTGCCCTGATGGTGCGCTCCGCCGTGTGCCGCCTGCCGCTCATCCCTGCTGCTCCTGGAGCCGCAGGCCATGGCGCCTGGGCCCGGCCCCGGGGAGGCAGGCCGGCTGCAGCTCGCTTCAGGCGTTGCGCAGGCCCCTGAGTATGTCCCAGTACGCGCCGCGCGCGCCCGCCGCGATGGCGTCCACCAGCCTCTGGTTGTCGTCGTAGTCGTAGTCCGCGTCATCGCCGCTGCCGCCGAAGAAGAAGCGCCTGTCGCCCGCGATCGCGTCCTCGAGGAAGTCGGTGGCCTCGAGCGGCGACCCCAGCTCGGGCGAGAGGTAGAACAACGGCTCCAGCAGGCCTTTGTTGTCCGTCGTCTGCCCCCACCACCCATCGGCACTCTCGAGGGGAGCAGCGGCGGGAAGGCAACGTGCCACGCCGGTTCCGGGGTAGACGCGCACGCCGAGGGAGATGCCGATGCAGGACGGATCGCACTCGCGCGCCAGCTCGACGGTCCGCCGGGCGCTGTCTCGGCTCTCGCCCGGCGCGCCGATGAGCAGATCCAGCATGACCGCAATGCCCTGTGCGCGACAGGCCGCGACGGCGCGGACGATGTGTTCGGGCGTGAAGTCGCGCCCCAGGGCGCGGAGCATCCTGTCGGTGCCGCTGTCGGCGCCGAAGTCGATGCCCCGGCAGCCGGCCCGCCTCATCAGCTCCGCCAGCTCCTCCGAAAACGGGCGTGGCGTCATGTACGTGTACCAGCGGATGTGCTCGCCCAGGTCCCGCGCGATCAGCTCCGCGCACACGGCCCGCGCGTGCTCCTCGGAGACATTGAACTCGCTGTCGCACGTGTGGTAGACGTCGCACCCGCGCTCGAGGAGGTTCCCGATCTCATCGGCGACGGCCGCGGCCGGGCGCCTGCGAAGCACGGCCCCCTTGGCGAGCGGGTCCGCACAGTAGATGCAGCGTCTGTCGCAGCCCCGCGCGGTCTCGATGCCGACCTGTCCGCCCTCCGCGAAGTAGCGCTCAAGGTCGATGGTGTCGCGCCGCAGCGGGCGGGATCTCACGCGATTGCACGCCGGATCATTGGCCCGGACTGTGTCGCCATCGCGCCACACCAGTCCCGGCACCTGTGACATGGCCCGGTCACCACGCAGTGCCTCCAGCAGATGGGGCAGGACCTCTCCGTCACCGGCGATCCCGTAGTCCGCATCAGTGGCGCGGAGAACGGCCGTCGGAGCCACGGAGAAGCCTGCGCCCCCGAGCACGACCGGGGCCGCCGTCACGGACCGGACGGTTGCGACGGTCTCCCTCAGGTCGGGGATGAACGAGTGTGAGCTGAGCAGGTAGCAGTTGTCGGTATTGCGCAGGCTGATCCCCACGAGTTCGGGCTGCAGCTCTGCGAGGCGCCGGCTGAGGTACCGGTCGGGAGTCCCTGCGAAGCACAGGTCGATGACCTGCGCCTCGACGCCCGCCTCACGGCAGGCCTCGGCGACGAACTCGAGCCCGAGCGGCGCGATCGCGGGCCTGATCATGTTGGCGTTGACAAGCGCAACCAGCGCCATTTTCCGCCTCCTCCCGAGCGCCGCGGCCACACCGCCTTCGCGGCCGGCCACCGATCCCCCTCGCGTCGTTCCGCTCACCGCCACAGGTCCTGCTTCGCGTCCTCCTGCACCACCACCCGGTCGCCGACCCGCAGGCGGCTGCCCCAGACCATCGACAGGTCTGAGACCGCGCCGGCCCGCAGCCTGACCCACACGAGCCGCGCGTCGGTGGTGATCGCCGGGCCGTCACCGGCCGTGATGGTGCGGCTGTCGCCGCTCAGGTTGATGGCAATCACGTCGGTTGCGCCACCGGTCTCAATGATGGTGAGCGCGCACTCGTCCTCGACCGCGAACGCGACCCGCTCCGGGGGCTGCGCACGGGGCCAGAGCACCAGCGGACACAGGTCGCCGGCATCGCGACGGCAGACCACCTTCGCCCTGCCGCCGTAGTCCTCGACGCTGACCGGCGTCGCGTCGGGCAGCAGGACCGTGCAGCACTGCTCGCCCGCCACGGCATCCTCCTCGGCCGGGATGAGCCCGATCCGTCCGGGCTCGATCCGCGGCGCCACCACGTCCGTGATGAGCTGGGAGGCGATGGGTTCGGGCCGGCCCGCGAACGCGATCTCGTCGAGGAGCACAACATACTCCCCGGCGACCATCACCGCATGGCGGCGGAAGTCGCTCAGCCGCTCGTAGCACGCCGAGGCGTCGCCCACGGCGTAGACGATGCGCCCGACGTTGCCGAAGGCCGCGATCTGCGCGTCCGCGCGGCTCTGTCCCTGTCCGCCTACCAGCAGCGTGCTGTGTTCGGCCGTGGCGCCGCGGCCGTAGCCCGGATCGCGCAGCAGCCAGCGGCCGTTGACGTTGAGCATGAACGAGTTGGCGTCCGCCTGGCAGTGGCTGCCGAAGCGTCCCGAACGCATGGCGAAGAGCAGTGATGGCTCCCCGGACGTCACCTCGTCGGCGAAACCGGTACGGGCGACGATCCAGCCGATGTCGCGGTAATGCGCGCCGGGGGGCCAGCCCTCCGGCGCCGCGCCGGAGCCGTCGAGCGGGTGCCACAGCAGTGCCGTGGGAGGGACGTAGCCGAACAGCTCGGCGAGGCCGTGGTTGTGCGTGAGGTACCAGTACGCGAGCGGATCCCCCATGCGTGCGAGCCACGCTGCGGTGGAGCGGTAGTCGCGCGCGGAATAGCTGGAGTCACAGAAGTTCACGCTCGTAGCGCTGATGGGGTCGAGGCAGCAGGCAGCGAACCGCAGCGTCTTCGCCAGGTAGGGATGCGACGCGAGCGCCTCGTCCCCGTGTGTGGCGAGCGTACCGGCGAAGGGCATGATGTAGCTCATCGCGTAGCCGCCGTAGGTGTGCCCCTCGATGTAGCCGCCGTCACGGTCACGCGTGTCGAGGAACTCGTGCAGCCGCCCCCGGCTGTACTCGACGCAGCCACGGGCGCGCGGATCATCGCCCAGAGTCGCGGCGCCGGCAATGCCCATGCCTCCCATCACCACGGCGAAGCCGTTCGGCCAGCCCATGGTCTGCGCCCAGCCCTCGGTGGCGTCGCGCATCACCGCCGCGGCGCCCTTCTCCAGCAGTGCGTTGCGGATCGTCTCCCGCTGGACCTGCGTCAGCACGTCGTACAGGAAGTCGTAGGCGAAGGCGACCGCGTGGCAGAAGTGGCCTGTGTCGAGGCACGCGTTGTACCCTCCGTAGTCCGGGTCGGTCCACTGCGGCCACTCACACAGCGCCAGCGCCCACTGGGTGCACCGGTCCGCGTAGCGCCGCTCGCCCGTGAGCAGGTACGCGGTCGCGAGCTTCTCCATGCGGTACTCGATCTCCCGCGACAGACCCGTCCAGTACGGGAAGTTGTCCTCGTGGCGCCGCGGAACGGCCGGCGGGAGCGTCGTGCTGTACCGGCCGCTGTAGACGACGATCTCCTGCTCATCGAGGCACCGGTCGGCGTCGGCCAGCAGCGCCTCGAGCTGTCGGGCGAACCCCGGGTGCCGGGCGGCCAGCTCATCGCGGTCCATCGCCGCCAGCGCGCGCAGCCGCTCGAGATGCTCAGGCGAGATCAGCAGCCGCGGGTGTCCGGCCATCTGCACGTCTGATGGCGCCAGCACGGGCACTTCCTCACCCGGCGCGATCTGCGGCGGTTCCACCTCCGCCGCCTGCCACGCCTCGCGCGAGTCGGCACACACAATCGGACGCACCGTCGCCGCGCCCGGGAGCGCGCGCAGCCGCAGCGACAGCTCGGTCCGCCGCCGCCACGCCCTCCCCGTCGTCGTGTCAACGCCGAGCTGCGTGCCGTCTTCCGTGTAGTACACGGCGCCAATGTGGATGGTCGGCGGCAGGGCCGAGCGGCCGATCACGGTCGTCACGGCCTGCAGGTCGCCGGCGGCTGCGCGGGGCGGACCGAGTACCCCGACGCGCCCGTCGCCCAGCGCCAGGATCTGCCCCGTCGGAGCGTCCAGGCCCGCCGCCGGCAGCGTCTCCAGTGGCGTCATGGCGGCCGTACAGTCGTCGAAGAGCGCCGTCCCGATCCCGTTGAACTCCACGGACATGCGCCAGCTATCCGCCTCGGGTGGGGGTGCACCCGACAGCCGAAGCTGCCGCCAGTCGCCGCCCGTGTCGCCGACAGCCGCGCTGTCGAGCAGCCCTACGTAGGCGCCGTCACGCTGGAACATCAGCCGGATGTACGCGCCTCGGTGCGCCCCGCGTTGCTCCGCGGGCACCATGACGTTTGCCCATGCACTCACCGTGACTTCGCTGCATGGCGGGAGCGGCTGAGGCTCGGAGTAGAAGTAACCGGAGATGTCGGCCCCGCTGCCCTCGGCGAAGTGTATCTGCGCGGCATGCGCACCCGAACGTCCTTCTTCGGTGAGGCGATGGGCGCCGAAGGTCACGGTGCGCGCTTGCCACGCGACCGGCAGTGGCCCGGCGTCGCGGTCCGCGGTCGCGGCATCGATCTCCTCAAAGCCGGGGTTGTCCAGCGCCAGCTCCTGCGCCGGGCAGTGCGCGATGGCGAGTAACAGCGCCGCAACAAGTGCGATCGTCAGGCGCATTGCGGGACACCTCACTCATGTTCTGTCCGTTCAGCAACGGTCCACAGCGCATCGAGATTCGCCCCGGGCGTACGCCGGACCTGTCTCGCCCTGCAGCGCCACGGTGGCCATGCTGCCTCGAGGCGCCGCATACCTCTGTCGGCGGGCGCCTGCGGACGGCATCACACAGCACACGCCGCGCCAGTTCGTGGCGACGCTGCTGGAGAGCGGGGCAGGTCAGCCTGGGAGCGGTCGGCGGTCGAGCCGCTCCCTTCAGCGGGAGTGCGCGCGGTCCGTCGTCCCATGGTTGCGTGAGGGTCTCTTCGGCTCCATCCATCGAACGTCGGTCCGCCCTGCATGATGGACAGGCCCTGCGATGCAGGTCAGGCGCGGCGGCGCGCGTAACCGAGAGGTCGGCGTGAGACGAGGGGGAAACTGAAGCGTTGAGCAGACCGGTGCGATGGTCGTGACGAAGGCGCCGGCTGCGAGAGGCGGAGAGCGTCTGGTGAGGTGATCCGCGATGCGCGCGATGTTGGGACTGATGCGGGGGCAGCGGGGGCCGCGTGCTCCACTGCGCGCCGCTCATGTGCTGGCGCTGGCCGCCTGCCTGACCTCGTGCGCGAGCTGCGCCGGGCTGGATGCGCGGGCGGCGCAGGCGTGGTCGCTTCGGCTGACCGTGACGTCCGCGCTGGAGTTCCCACGCGTCCCCATGGCCCCGGAGATCAGCTTCGAGGACGTGCCGGGGCGCCTGAATCCCAACTCCATTGAGGTGATCGACCTCGCCACCGGCGAGGCGGTCCCCTGCGCGATCGAGGGCTTCCAGTACGGTGACACCGGCCGCGTGGAGTGGGTCATCGATGACCCAGGCCACCGGGAGTACGAGATCCGCTTCGAGACCGCGGAGGCGCGTCCGGCGCTGGTGCCGCGTGCGTACACGCCGCGCATCGGCGTCGGCGACCTGCTGCGCTACAACGCGGGCGAGCCGCGGCCCATCAACCCCGGCTTGCTGGTCGGGCTGATGGACGCCGACGGCGACGGCCGCCGGGATCTGTTCGGCATGTGGAACTACGCCCACCGGCCCGGCGATCCGTGGAGCGGGCCGGTGTATCACCCGCGGGTCGGGACCGAGGATGAGTTCCTCTTTGGGGACATGGTGCGCCTGCCCGGCTTCCCGGACGCCATCTACGCGGCCTTCGCGCTCGGGGACCTGAACGGCGATGGGCTGCAGGACCTGGTGCGCGTGCAGCGTGGTGAGACCTCGGCGGGCTTCTACCTCAACACCGGCCGCCCGACGGATACAGGCATCCCGACCTTCGAGAGCGCGGGCGACACGTCCACGCAGGGCGGCGACTGGACGCCCATCCGCGTCGTCGATCTCGACATGGACGGCGCGTGGGACCTGACCCTCGGGAAGTGGCGCAACTACAGCGAGGGCGAGGAGTCGGGGACCCTCGGCGAGGGCGCGCGCGGCGCAATCTGGATCCGCAACACCAATCCGGACGGGTGGCCGTACGCACCCGCCGAGGCCGTGCCCCTGGGCACCGCGGGCGTCGGCGTCGATTTCCTCGACATCGACGCGGACGGGCTGCTCGATGCGGTGATCCTCGTGCCCGATCCGTCCGACCCTGGCCTGAGCGGCTTCAAGGTCGGCTGGCAGCGGAACCTCGGGGGGATACCGCCGCAGTTCGGTGAGGTGATGCTGCTCGACGAGATCAACGCACACGCCTGGCGCCCCAACGAGCTGGTCGCGGTGCGCACCCCACCGCGCCGTGGTCTGCTCGTGACCGCGCGCGACTATCAGCGTGTGCTGTACTTCGAGCTGCTCCCGGCCGGCGGCGGTGAGGCGCGCTTCCGCCTGTTCGCCACGGCGCAGTCCGACTCGGCGGTCATGTCGTTGAGCGACCAGGCCGCGCCCTTCGTGTGCGACTGGGACGGCGACGGCGATCAGGACCTGCTGGTGGGGGGCGGTTACGGCTGGCCGCGCATCGTGATCAATGAAGGCGATGATAGGCGTCCCGCCTTCGCCGAGGCCAGGTTGATCATGTCCGAGGGCGAGCCGATTCGCGTACTGCGCGACCTGATTCTCGGGCCCCCGGCCTGCTGGCATAATATGGGCTATCCGTTCCCGGCGTACGTGGACTGGGACGCGGACGGACTGCCCGACCTTATCGTGCCCAACGAGACCAACCGCATCGTGTGGTACCGGAACATCGGCAGCAGGGAGGCGCCCGAGTTCGGCGCTCAGCAGCAGATCATCGTGGACGGCTACCCGGATTCGCCGGAGCTGCGCACCGCGACCGCCGAGCTGGTGGCGGCGCACCCGCACGTCTACCCGACCAACGAGCACCAGCCGTTCTACTGGCGCTCGGGCTGCGACTTCGCGGACTTCAACGGCGACGGCCTGCTCGACATGGTGGCGCGTGACTGGAGCAAGTACAGCTTCGGCCTCTTCATGCGCTATCGCGACGACGACGGCACGCTGCGGCTGAGGCGCCAGTCGACACTGAGCACGGAGACTGGCGGCGCCTTCCACGGCACGCGCCCCAATGTGGTGGACTGGGACGGTGACGGCCTGCTGGACATTGTCTACAGCAGGGCGACTCCCGACCGCACCGCCGACACCATCTTTATCGCGCGCAACATCGGCACCAACGCCGAGCCGCTGTTCGAGGAGGAGCGGCCGCTGCGGTTCTTCGGCGAGCCGATCTACATCACGCGCCACGGGCCGCACCCGTGGGCCGGCGACCTCGATGGCGACGATCGGCCGGACCTGCTGTGCTACACCGAGTGGAGCGTCTATCCCTTCTACACCCATGCGGCCATCGAGATGCCGCAGCATCCCGAGTTCACGCTCGGGCGGCCGCAGAGGCGGGTGATCGACGAGCCAGACTGAGCACAGGGAGTTCCCGGCCCGTCGGCAGTGCAGCAACGCTTGGCGCGGAACCTCGGAGGCCTGCGCGCCTGACTGCTATCTTGACACACGTTCATGGCGATCGTGCCGGGGAGTGCAGGGGAGTTCACTGCAGGTCCGGCACTGATCACCGGCACAGGTCCATCTCGGCGCGCCCGGCGCCGCCAAACAGATACCGGGCTGAGGCCCGGCCGCTCCAGAACGATGACGACCGGCCGCCGTTTCCGCGAGGGGAGCACTCGCCATGCGTACCGCCATCCTGCTCGCCGCACTCGCATTGGAGGCCATCATGTGCGCACATGCCGCCCCGACTATCTCGTTCGAGCCGGACGCGCCCGGCTTCGCCGTCGCGTGGCCGGACGCGGGCGCGTCACTGAGCGCCCCCGGCCCGCGGCTGACCATCGACGGCGCCGCGCAGCCACCCGCCGCCGCGCAGTGGGCCCGCGACGGCGACGCCGCGCGCGCCATCCTCGACTTCGGTGACCTCGCGCGCCTCGAGCTGGTTCTGCGGCCGGGAGCCGACGCGACGCAGATCTCCGTCGCCGCCCGCGTCAGCAGCCAGGCCAGTGCGCCGATCACGGTCGGCGACCTGCACCCGCTGGGCGATGCCCGGTTGTCGCCGGGCGTGCTCGGCGAGGGCGCCGCTGCCCCCACGGTCTACGTGGACTCCGGCGGTCAGGGCGGCACGCACGTCGCGCGCCTCGACGCCGCGCGGACCTGCCGGGGCATCTGCGCCGTCTGGAATCCGGCGGCGGAACTGAGCGCGGTCTGCGCCTTCCTGTCCTTCGAGCATGACAACGCGGTCACGGTGGCGCCCGCCGAGGGCTCCATCGCGCTTGATGCGATGGCCTCGACGCCCATTGAGCTGGCGCCCGGCGAGTCGCACGACTTCGACCCGCTGCTGATCGACGTGCGCCCGAATCCGTACGAGGCGCTGGAGCGCTATGCCGACGCGGTGCGCGTGTTCGTCAACCCGCCCATCCCCGACGAGCTGCCCTGCGGGTGGATCTCGTGGTACGGCTATCGGCTGACCATGACCGAGGACACGGTGCTCGCCGACGCCGAGGTCATCGCGCGCCACTTCCTGAAGTGCGGCGTGACCATCATCCAGCCCGACCACGGCTGGCAGGATCGCGACATCTGCGGCAACTGGGTGGCCAACGACAGGTTCCCGCACGGCATCCCCTGGCTGCATGACCGCCTCGCCGAGATGGGCTTCGAGCTGGGCCTGTGGGCAGCGCCGTCGGTGGTGTCGGAGTTCGCGCCGCTGGTCGCCGAACGCCCCGAGGCGCTCGTGCTCGACGCCGAGGGCAAGCCGCGCGTCATCCACGAGCGCTGGACCTGGCCGCCGCATGGCGCGACACATCAGGTCGATCCGTGGACGCCCGCGGGCGAGGCCTTCCTGCGCGAGTTCGCCGACCTGATGCACGAGTACGGCATCACCTACCTCAAGTCCGACTTCATCGGGAGCTGGGGTGGGGCGCCGACGCTGCGCCGGGGCATGGGCATCCTGCGCGAGGCGCTCGGGCCCGACATCATCCTGCGCCCGTGCTCGACCGCGCTCAACACCAACCTGGGCATCTGCAACGAGATCGGCATCGCGCGCGACATCGGCAACGCCGGTGGCGCCTGGGAGCACATGCGCGTGGAGAGCCTGGAGCTGGCGAGCAAGTGGTTCATGCACCGGCGCTTCTGGCTCAACAACCCCGACTCGCTGATCGTTGGCGACGCCAACGAGAGCCTCGGCGAGGCCCTCGGGCGCGTGACCATGCACGCGCTGACCGGCGGGGTCATGTTCCTCGCCGACCGCATGCCCGAGCTGGAGGCTCAGCCCGACCGGCTGGCGCTGGTGCCGTTGATCCTGCCCTCCTCGGACACGCCCGCGCGGCCCGTTGACCTGTTCCGCATCGGCGTTGACGGGCGCGACTACCCGCGCCTGTGGCACCTGCACGCGGACGCCGGCTGGGGCGCGTGGGAGGTGCTCGGGATACTCAACTGGGCCGCGGAGCCGCTGACCGAGACCGTGCGCCTCGCGGACCTGGGCCTGCAGGCCGGGCAGGACTACCTGGTCTGGGACTTCTGGCGCGGCGAGCTGACAGGCGTGGTCAGCGACGACTTCGAGGTCGCGGTGCCGCCCGGCACCGCGCGCTGCCTGCGCATCATGCCCGTGCCCGACACGCCCGCGGTGCTCTCGACCGACATGCACGTGACCCAGGGCCTGGTCGATCTGCGTGATGTGCGCTGGGACGCCGACGCGCTCACGCTCTCCGGGACTGCGGTGCGCGCGCCCGGAGCGAGCGGCGCGGTCGCGGTCTACCTGCCACGCGGCCTCGCCCCGGCCGATCTCAGGGCCGTGCGCATCGCCGGGCCGAACGTCGCCTGGCTCGATCTCGAGTTCGCCGAGGCCGAGGCGCCGTGGTCGCTGCGGCTGGCCCACGCCGATGCCGACCGGACGCCCGGCCCTGCCGAAGCCGTGCTGCTGGATGCATCGATGCCCGCGTGGCCGCGCTGAGAGGGGACCGGTCATGGACCTGCCCGACATCTCGCAGTCGCTGGCGCTGTATGAGCGCGCCCTGCAGATCATCCCCGGCGGCACCCAGCTCTTCAGCCGCCGCCCGGAGCGCTTCGCGCCCGGCGTCTGCCCGCCCTACGTCACGCACGGCCTGGGCACGCGCGTCTGGGACCTTGATGGCAACGAGTACATCGACTTCCTGTGCGGCGTGGGGCCGGTGATTCTGGGCCACGCCTACCCGCGCGTCACCGAGGCGGTCATCGCGCAGCTCCGCAAGGGCAGCGCGTTTCCGGTCAACCATCCGGTCGAGGTCGAGCTGGCCGAGCTGCTGATCGACACGGTCCCGTGCGCGGAGATGGTGCGCTTGTGTAAGGCCGGCGGCACCGCCGACGAGATCGCGGTGCGCATCGCCCGCGGGCACACCGGCCGCGACAGGGTGGTCTTTTGCGGCTACCACGGCTGGCACGACTGGTACCTGGCCGCCAACCTGGCCGATGACGCCACGCTCGACGGCCACCTGCTGCCGGGCCTCGACATCCGCGGCGTGCCCCAGGGCCTGCGCGGCACCGCCATTCCGTTCCGCTACAACGACCTCGAGTCACTACGCGCGGCGCTGCAGGCGCATCGCGGCGAGGTCGCGGCGATCATCATGGAGGCGTCGCGCACCGACCTGCCCGCGCCGGGCTTCCTCGAGGGCGTGCGCACGCTGGCGGATGAGCATGATGTGGTGCTGATCTTTGACGAGGTCATCACCGGCTTCCGCCTGGCGATGGGCGGGGCGCAGGAGCGCTACGGCGTGGTTCCAGACCTGGCGACCTTCGGCAAGGCCATGTCCAACGGCCACCCCATCGCCGCGGTCTGCGGGAAGCGCGAGATTATGGCCGACGCGGCCACCATGTTCATCTCCAGCACCTACTACTCCGACGCCGCGGGCATGGCCGCCGCGGTTGCGACCATCACCGAACTGCGCGAGCGCGACGCGCTGACGCACATCCACGCCATGGGCCAGATGCTCATTGACGGCTTCGCCGAGCGGGCGCGGGCGCACGGCGTCGCGGCGTCGATGGACGGCCCGCCGCCGGTCACCCACCCGCACTTCGACGTGCCCGAGGAGCTGCGCACGGACATCATGACGCTCTACCTGCAGGAGATGTACCGCGCGCGCATCCTCGCCTGCACGGTCAACTACATCTGCTACCAGCACACGCCGGAGGACATCGCGGCCTTCCTCGCGGCCGCGGATGACGCGCTGGCGGTGGTCCGCCGCGCGCTCGATGAGGGCGATGCGGCGCGCTACCTGCGCGCCACCACCCGCGGCCCAGACCTGCCGCGGCTGGTGCGCTGAGTCGAGCCGTCGCCGTGCTGGAGAGGCCGTTGGCGTCCCCGGTTCCCGCGCGTCGCCCACGAGAAGGTCTGTGCGCGCCATCACGCGAACCCTCCGCATCACCCGGACACGCGAAAGGGAGTGGCAGCCATGCCCGAACGTCCCGAGCGCCCCTACCCCGGACTTCCCCCCCTCGGCGGCTGGTTCACCGACGCGGAGATCGACGCGCTGCTGGCGTGTGTGCGCGACTCGATGGACTGGCGCACCGGCTTCAGCGGCCCCGAGATCGCCGAGTTCGAGGCCAGGTTCGCCGAGTACTGCGGCGTTGAGCACGCCATCGCGGTGAACTCCTGCGGCACCGGCCTCGATGTGTCGATGATGTGCCTGGACCTCGAGCCGGGCGACGAGGTCATCAGTCCCGCGATCACCTTCCGCGCCACGCATCACGCCATCATCGGCCAGGGCGCGAAGCTGGTCATGTGCGAGGTGGACCCGGACACCTTCAACCTCGACCCCGCCGACGTGGAGGCGCGCATGACCGACCGCACGCGCGCCATCCTCGCCGTGCACAACAACGGCCTCTCGGCCTTCATGGACGATCTCGCCGAGATCGCCGAGGCCCATCCGCACCCCAGGCACGGTCCGCCAAAGGTAATTGGCGATGCCGCGCGCGGCTGTGGCGCGGGCTACAAGGGCACTAAGGTCGGGAAGATGGGCTGGATGAACATCTTCAGCTTCCAGACCAGCAAGAACATGACCACCCTGGGTGAAGGCGGGATGATCACCACCGACGACGCCGAGGTCGCCGAGCGCGCCCGCCAAATCCGCGCCTTCGGCACCGGCCAGGAGCAGTGGGGCACCAACTACCGCATGACGCGGCCGCAGGCGGCCGTCGGGATCGTGCAGCTCTCGCGCCTCGACGAGATGAACGCTGTGCGCCGCGACCGCGCGCACCTGCTCACGGAGCTGCTGGCGGAGATCGAGGAGCTGACGCTGCCCGCCGAGCCCGAGGGCTGCTATCACGTCTACTACGGCTACACGATCATGGTGCCCGAAGACTGGGCGAACGAGCGCCGCCAGCAGCTCATGGACTGGCTGATGGCCGAGCGCGGCGTGGGTACGGTGGTCATGAACAACGCGACCTGGAAGCAGGATAAGCTGATCGCGTCGCTGGGGTACGGCCCTGCGGACGCGCCGAAGAGCGAGCTGATCGGCGACCGGCTCTTCTGCCTGAGCCTGCATCCGCTGATGACCGACGAGGACCTGCAGTACATCGCGCAGTCGGTCGCGGAGGCGGTCGAGGTCGTGGCGGCCTCGTAGCCGTTGCCCGGGCTGTTTGTCGTTCGCCCCTCTCGCGCTTTCGCACCGAAGGCGCGACAGGGAGAGGGGAAGGAGCCAGCGAAGCGGGCGAAGCGGGTGAGGAGGCCGTTCACCAGGAGCTGATCAGGATGCCTTTGCGCTGGGCCATCATCGGCTGCGGGGACATCGCCAACAAGCGCGTGGCCCCGGCCATCGTCGAGGATCCGAACTCCGTGATGGTCGCGTTCTTCTCCAACACCCCCGAGCGCGCCGAGGAGATGTGCGCGCGTTTCGGCGCGGCGCGGGCCTACTCCGACCTGTCCGCGCTGCTGGCCGATGATGAGATCGACGCGGTCTACATCGCCAGCCCCCAGCAGCGCCATGCGGAGGAGACCGTGGCCGTCGCCGAGGCAGGCAAGCACGTGCTGTGCGAGAAGCCGATGGCGGTAACCATCGAGGAGTGCCGGGCGATGGTCGATGCCTGCGCGCAGAGTGGCGTGGCGCTGGCCATCGCCTACTACCGGCGCTGGTACCCCAAGGCGCGCGCGATGAAGCGGCTGATCGACGAGGGCGCCATCGGCACGCCGGTACGCGCGCGCATCCGCGTGGGCGGGCGCTATGATCCGGCCGAAGACGACTGGAAGCACTGGCGCGTGACCGCGCCCGCGGGCGGCGGCGCGCTCATGGACGTGGGCAGCCACCGGCTCGACATCGTCTGCTACCTGCTGGGCGAGCCCGCGCGCGTCGCCGGCCTGACCGGGCATATCGTCATGGACTACGACGTGCCCGACACCGAGACGCTGATCTGCGAGATGGCGATCGGCGCGCACCTGGTCTGCGAGTGCCAGTGGAACCTGCCGCTGGGCTCGGATGAGATGGAGATCCACGGGACTGAGGCGGCGCTGATCGCCACGCCCTTCGATGGCGACACGCTGATCCTGCGCACGCCCGCCGGCGATGAGCCGGTCGCGCTCGACGCGAAGCCGCACAACGTGCACCTGCCGCTGATTGCGTCGTTCGCGGCGCGCGTGTCCGCGGGCGAGCCGCCGGAGTTTGACGGGACCGACGGAATGCAGGCGAGTCGCATCATCGCCGCCGCCATCCGCTCCGCCGCGAGTGGCGTCTGGGAGCAGGCGTGAGGCCGGTGTCCACAAGGGAGTGACCCGACCGTGCTCGACGACGCCAAGCTGTCCGTGCCGGGCGAGTTCGACGTGGTCGGCTGCGACCTGCCGCCCATCGTCGGCGACTGGCGCGCCACCGACTGGGGCGACCCGGACTCCGAACGCCTGACCACGCTGCGCGAGGAGTTCGCGCTCGACGACGTCATCGCCGGCGCCGCCTCCGAGTTCGAGGCGCTGCTGGCGCTCAAGCGCTGGGTGCGCAGCCGGTGGGATCACGGCTGGTCGCGCGCCTTCAGCACCGTGAAGGACGGCCTCGACATCCTGCGCGAGGCCGCGCGCGGCGAGCAGTTCACCTGCGGCTTCTACGGCACGGTGTTCGTGGACTGCGCCACCGCCCTGGGCTTCCCGGCGCGCAAGGTCGGCGTCGGCCTGTGCGACTGCAGCTTCCCGCGCGATCACCGCGTGGGCAACGTCGGGCACTCGGTCGCCGAGGCGTGGTGCAACGAGCACGCGAAGTGGGTGATGTTCGACCCCGACCTGAATGTGCACTACGAGCGCGGCGGCGTCCCGCTGTCGGCGCTGGAGATCGGCGACGCCTGGCTGTCGGGCGCCGCAGGCGAGGTCGCCATGATCGAGGATGAGCCGGCGTTCGTGACCCCGACCGGCGCCTGTCTGGAGGCGCTGGGCGAGCTGTATCCGGAGCTGGCCGAGGGCGCCGAGGAGCGCATCGCGCTCAACTTCGAGCGTTTCGGCCGCCACCGCGCCATCGACTACTACGCGCGCCTGCGCATCGGCGGGCTGGAGTGGCTCGACCCGCGCTGCCCGCCCACCTTCGTGCGGCATTTCGAGCCCTCGGGCGGAGCGCGCTTCACCTCCCATGTGCCCGATCTGTACCCGTCGGTCAACCTGGTCGGCCTGTCCGCCGCGCCGTCGTGGGATGCCGAGGGCGCGTGGCTGGCGATTACGCTGCAGCACTGCATGCCGTGGTTCGACCACTACGAGGCGCGCGTTGATGCCGGCGAATGGGAGGGGCGCGAGGCGTCGTTCGACTGGCCGATGCGCGAAGGCATCAACGTGCTGGAGTGCCGCGCGGTGAACCGCCGCGGTCACGCGGGCCCGGTCAGCCGCATCGAGGTGGCGTACGCCCGGCCGCGGTGGTAACGCCCCGGCCGGGCGCAGACGATCAGGACGGTGTCGGCGAGGCCGAAGCCTCGCCGCTCCACAACGCCGACGGCGCATCGATCCCCCCATGGGCGGGGATGCCACGGGGATAAGGCAGTACCTGTTGCTCCCTTCTCCCGCTTGCCCCGGTGAAGCCGGGGCCGGGGAGAGGAGGGGCCCGAGCTTGCTCGGGTGGGGGTGAGGAGGCCGTACACCGCCGCTAACCGGAGGTCCCGATAATGCAACCACGCCCCGCTGAGACCGACCGCGAGCACCTGTTCTTCTGCTACTTCGTGGACTGCCAGACGCCGAAGAAGCCCGGCGGTGGCCCCGATCAGACCTGGGAGGTCGCCGAACAGGCGGTGCGCGGCATCGCCGAGGTCTTCGCCGAACGCGACCTGATGCACGCGCTGGGCTTCTGCTCCGAGCCCGAGGTGGCCCGGCGCCAGCCCGACCTGTTCCGTGAGATGGCGAAGATGGGCGCGTGGCAGGCGCTACACTTCCAGGTGCGCGGCTACCGTCCCGCCGGCGCGTCCGAGGACTACGACTGGGAGCGTACGCTCGCGGAGTACGACTACGAGGAGCAGAAGGCCGTCATCGCCATCGCTAAGGACGAGTGGGAGCAGGCGCTGGGGATGGCGACCGAGGACTTCGGCGCGTGTTGCGCGCAGGCCAACGACTACACCTTCCCGATCCTCGCCGAACTCGGCTTCAAGCAGTGCTACGTCTCGTGTCCGGGGCGCTACAACCCGGCGGCGGGGCAGCGCTGGTGGGGCGCCTTCCCGCACTCGCATCACGCCAGCAGCAAGTCGCGGCTGGTCTGCGGGGAGCTGGACCTCTACGAGTGCCCGCTCAACCGCACGCTGGTGCCGCGGGAGGTCTCGCCGGGCGTGTGGATGGTCGATGACCTGCGCGCCGAGCGCGAGCGCGACTTCGACGACGCCTTCGCGCTCGCCGAGGCCAGCGTCGCCGATATGATGCGCATGGACCACCCGATCCTCTACGTGCACGCGCCCACACACAACACCTGGGACGCCACCGACCGCTCGCATCCGCGCCGCCGGGCGGTCGAGACGGTGATCGATGTCGCCTACGCGCTCGCGGACAAGCTCGGCCTGGAGCTGGTCCCGGCGTCCCTCAGGGACATGCACATGCGCGCGGATGAGCTGGGGGCGTACTGAGAGGTCACCGCCATGAGGCCGATGCTGCTGCTGACCGCGCCCGGGGAGGGCGCGCCCTTCGACGCGTATCTCGACGAGGTGCTGCGCTCGGAAGGTTGGTGCCTGCATGAGCACCGGCGAGCGGAGACCACCATCACCGCCGCTGACCTGGCGCAGTTCGCGCTGGTGATCGTGTCGCACGCGGCGGCGGACGTGCTCGCGGCGGAGGCGGTCGAGCAGTACCTGGTGGGCGGCGGTCGAGTGATCGCCATCAAGCCACCGCGCGAGTGGGCGCCGATCTTCGAGCTGGTGGCGCGCACCGCCGAGACCTACGCCACGGTGCGCGACGCGTATATCCACGTCCCCGGCGATCACCTGTGGCTGGAGGGCTTCCCGGCGCCGGACCTGCAGGTGCACGGCGAGATGCACATCCACGAGCCGGGTGAGGCGCAGCCGCTGGCGATGGTCGCCGGGCAGCGCGGGGAGCCGGCGGCCTTTCCGGCCGTTGCGATCGCGCGCCGCGGAACGGGCCTCGGCGTGATCTTCGCCTTCGACCTCGCCGAGTGCATCGTACTCCATCACCAGGGGCGCATCGCCAACGCCAGCAACGGACCTGATCCGGATGCCGATCGCGACGGCAAGTTCACCGCCGGGGACCTGTTCGAGGGCATGCGCGACTTCGCACTGCGCCATGTCCCCCAGGCGGACGTGCTCCAGGACCTGCTTACGCGTGTGATCCTGGGCCTGACGCCCATGCCGCTGCCGCGGCTGTGGCACTTCCCCGACGCCGCGCCCGGGCTGGTGCTGGTCGATGGCGACGGCGACGGCATGATCCGCGAAGACCTGCTGGCCACGCTCGAGGTCTGCGACCGCTACAACGCCCACTTCGGCTTCTTCCTCATGGACGCGCAGATCGCGGCGCTGGATCCGGACGAGGTGCGCGCGCTGCGCGAGCGCGGTCACAGCTTCGGCCCGCACCCGTGGGTCGCCTTCCGGCCGACCATCGACGAGTGGCGTGCCGAGGTGGAGCGCATCTGCGCCGACTTCCGCGCGCGCTTCGGCTTCCCGCCCGAGAGCCTGCGCTCACACTCGATCATCTTCCCCGGCTGGGACGAGAGCCCGCGCATCTTCGCCGAAGCAGGGCTGCGGCTGGACACGAACTTCATGGAGGGCTATCGCTATCAGTCGGGCCACCTGAACGGCTCGGCGCTGCCCGCGCGCTTCGTGGACCGCGAGGGCCGGCTCATCGACTGCTGGGAGCAGTCCACGGTGCATGGCGATGACACGCTCATCACTGAGAAGGTCATGCTCCCCGCGCACTCCGAGCAGCAGTGCATCGAGCTGTCGCTGTCACTCATGCGCGAGCTGGCGCACGACTACCACGGGGTCTTCCACCCGTACTTCCATCCGGTCGCCGTCGGCGGCCACGGGCGCATGCACACCGCGCGCTGGCTCGACGCGGTGCTCGCCGAGGGCACGCGCCTCGGCCTGCCGTCGCCCGGCCCCGATCAGTGGCTGCACTTCGTCGAGGCCCGGCGCGCGGCCGAGATCCGGGAGGTCGCCTGGGACGGCGCGGCGCGCGCGCTTGCGTTCCGGATCGACGCACCGGCGGGCATCGAGGGGCTGACGGTCCTGCTGCCGCCGCGCGCCGGCGTCGCGCCCGAGCGCGCGACCATCGACGGCGCCGACGCTGAACTGCGCGCGGTACCGCTCGAGGGCCTGGGCTGGAGCGCGCTCACCCTCGACCTGGCGGCGGGGGAGGGCGTGGCCATCGTGGCGGACTATCCGGAGGCGACGGGGTAGCCGGCACGCCGGAGGTACGCCCCTGCGCACATCCGCGATATCGACGAGTGGCGACATCGAAGACCACGATGCGCGGACCGGGAGAGCCAGTGCGAGAAGCACTGCCGCGGGCCGGTGGATGCGTACCTCCTCAGTAGACGCCCCACCGCCGTCCCTCGTCGAGCATGGCCAGGTAGTTCTCGACCGGGATGTAGTTCGGCACCGAGTTGCCGGTGCCCAGCGCCCAGCCGCCGCCGGGCGCGCACTCCTCGATCACCCGGCGGGTGTACGCGCGCACCTCGGCCTCGCTCCCACGGCTGATCACGTCCATGTCGATGCCGCCAATCGCCGCCAGGCGGTCGCCGTAGTCGCGCTTGAAGTCGGCAACCGGCTGGATGATGTCTTCGAACGAGTGCTTGGCATCGATGCCCGTGGCGATCAGGTCCTCCATGACCTCAAGCACGTTCCCGCAGGCGTGGAGGATCACCGGCTTGCCATGCGCGTGGGCGTGCTCGACCAGGCGCGTGTGCCACGGGAAGACATACTCGCGCAGGGCATCGGGGCCGATCATGGTCTGCGTCTTGAAGCCCAGGTCATCGTTGAGCCACAGCACCGCGACCTCGTCGAAGTCGCACAGCGCCTCGTAGAGCGCCAGTTCACACTCGCCGATGCGGTCGGCCACCGCGCGCACGAGGTCCGGCTCGTCGATCAGCATGTAGCACAGGGGCTCGTAGCCGACGACGCGGACGAGGTTCTCCAGCACGCCGCTGGGCAGGAGAACGGTGATCCTCATGTTCCCCGGGAGCATGGTGCTCAGGGCCTCAAGGTCGCTGAAGTCGGCCGCTTCGATGCGCGGCCACGGGTAGGCCTCGAACTCCTCCCAGTTCGAGATCGCGCCGTGGTGGTCGTCGCGCCAACCGCGCTGGCGGTCGGCCTGGCAGGTGTCCTGGGCGACGCGGTTGGGCGGCCCGGCGAAACCGAAGTTGCCGACATTGCCCCGCACCACGTCATAGCCGCACGCGAGCGTGAAGTCGATGCGGAACTGGCGCATGGCGTCCGGGTCGGTGGGCACCTCGCGCCCCAGCACCGCGGGCATGTAGCCGGCGTCGTGCAGCAGTTCGAGCACGGGGACGCGGTCGGGCTCGCCCTCGCGGCGCAGGACGGTGAGCAGTCGGTCGATGTCGGGCTCCCACAGGCCGGCCACGCGTCGGTCACTTCCCTGGGGGCGGCGGTGTGCCACACCTGAGGATTCGCCTTCGCGGCGGCGCTTCCCTCGGCAGGCGACGGGCGGCGCGCGGCGAAAGGGCCGGCGGTTCGAAGCCGCAGCGGAGGTGAGTGCGATGACGCGAGACGTGCTGCGCGCGGGCGCGGCGCAGGTTGAGATCACGCCGCCCGCGGGAACGCACCTGGCGGGGGCGGTCGGCTACCACCGGCCGGCGCGGGTGGCGCTCGATCCGCTCTATGCGAAGGCCGTCACGTTCGAGGCGGGCGGGACGCGGCTGTGCGTGCTGGCACTGGATGTCACGATCATCACCGAGGAGTGGACCGAGCACATCCGCGAGCAGGTGGCAGAGCGCTTTGGCCTCGACCCGGATGCCCTCATGGTGCACGCCACCCAGACGCACTCGGCGCCGCCGATCGGGCACTTCATGGTCGATCCGGACTTCCCGGAGCTGCCCGTGGAGTTCGAGTGGGTGCGCGGCGGCGAGGGCGCATACAGCGCGTGGGCCGCCGAGCGTGCGGTCGAGGCGGTCGGGCAGGCGCTGGGCGACATGCGGCCCGTGGAGATCGCTGCGGGCTCGGGCTCGGACGGGCGCTGGGCGGCGAATCGGCGCGCGGTCACCATGGACGGCGGCATCACCATGACGACCGGCGTGTGGGCGGAGCCGACCGGGACCCAGGCCATCCGCTACATCGAGGGGCCGATCGACCCGGAGGTGGGCGTGCTGGTAGTGCGCGAGCCGTCGATCAACGTGCCGGCGGTGCTGCTGCATCACACCTGCCACCCGGTGTGCGTGTTCTCCCGGCCGCTGGTGTCGGCGGACTGGCCGGGCGAGTGGGCGGCGCGCGTGCAGGATGTCTTCGGCCCCGAGTGCGTCCCGTTGGTCATCAATGGCGCGTGCGGCAACATCAACCCGGCGGACCGCTCCGACCATCGGCCGATGGGCGCGGGCCTGGCCGAGACCACGCGCATGGTGCTTGAGCGTCTTGAGTTCACCGACGACGTGCCCCTCGATCGGCGGCTGGCGCGGCTGCCCATCCCGCTGCGCGAGCTGACCGACGAGGAGCTGTCGTGGGCCCGGGGAGTGATCGAGGCCGACCCGATCCCGCCGTGGGACCCGGAGCGCCCGGGCCAGCTCACCCGCGAGTGGATCACCGCCGCGAGCGTGTGGAGCGTGCACCTGCAGCGCCGGCGCGACCCGAACCTGGAGTACGAGGTGCAGGTGCTGCGCATCGGCGACACCGCGATCGTGGGCCTGCCGGGCGAGCCCTTCGTGGAGCTTGGCCTGGCGATCAAGCTGGCGTCGCCCTTCGCGCAGACCTTCATCGCGCATTGCACGTCGCACTACGTGGGGTACATCCCGTTCGCGGAGGCGCTGGCGCGCGGCGGGCATGAGGCCGACACGCGCTACTGGGCGAAGCTGGTGCCGGAGGCGTTCGAGATGATCCGTGAGCAGGCGGTGGAACTGCTCAGGGAGATGGCGGAGGGATAGAGCGCCCAACGACCGACGGGCGAGACTCCCGTCGCACGGAACGATTCGCGGCCCCGGCAGCGGCAGAGGCAGCGGCGCCCCCGGATGATCCGGGGGCGCCGCGTTCGGATCAGGTGGGTGCCACTGCTACTCCAGCAGGAAGAAGATCACGTTGATCCCCAGCGCCCACGCGGGCGTCAGCTCCGCGCCGCTCTCGGCGGTCCAGCCCGAGCCGAGGTCGCTCGCGCTGATTACGCCCGCGAGCCGCTCGCCCGCGAAGAGCCCGCGCAGGTTGCCGTCAGTGACGTCGTAGACGGTCGGCTCGGCGCGGTAGAGGTCGTGGTCGGCGGGCAGGCTGCGGATCTCCACGTCCCACTCCTCGATGTGCAGGGCCGACGCGATGCTGTCGGCGAATGCCCGGCTGCCGTCGGCGAACACGAAGCCACCACCGTCGATGAAGGCGCGCAGCGCTGCGATCTCCTCGGCGGTCAGCGTCACCGCCGCGTCGCCATGCAGGTAGACGATGCGCAGCTTCAGGCCCTCGGGCAGCGCGTCGAGGTCGGCCACCGCGATGGCCTCGCGCCAGACCATGCCCACCGGCACCTGCGTGTGCCGGGAGGCGGCCGAGGCCAGGCAGACCAGCTCAGAGATGGGCGGGGCCTGCTGGCCGGCGAGCAGCCCGGCTGCCATGGTGGCCTCTTCGGTCTCGCCCACGCACAGCCAGGGCGACAGCGCGATGACGCCTGCTCCCTCCGGTCCGGGCGGCCCCGGCGTCCACGCTTCCCCGGGCGTCACCGTGCCCCTGACGAACATCCCCGGATCCGCGACTGCCTCATCAACCACCGCCGGAGGCCCTGCCACCATCCCTCCTACGGGTCCGGCGGGTCCGGCCGGGCTGGCTGCGCCTTGTCCCGTGAGCATCCGCGGCGCTGACATCACGGCCTGCGGGCGCAGCATGGCCGGCTGGCCCGCCTCGATCCACCTGAGCCGATCGGACAGATCGTAGACGTCGTTCTGCAGGTATTCCACGCCGAAGACGCCCTCGTAGCTCACGCCCTCGGGCATCGGCACCGGCTGCTGGACCACGCGCTGCTGGCCGCCCTCGTTGACCACGGTCTCCTCGACCGCCACGAAGGCGGTGTAGGCCGACATCAGCCGGAACTCCAGCGCCAGATTGGTCACCTGCGCCACGATGGCCTCGTCCTCGCCCTGGTACATCTGGTCCATCAGGTCCTTGATGCGCGCGCGCGCCCACAGCGACGCCAGGGCGGCGTTTTCGGGTTGCTGCGCGGGCAGGTCGATGTCGAGGCGCTGCGACCACAGCTCGCCGCCCAGCCGCCCGCGCACGCTGATGGGGCCGCTGCCGGGTTCGGTATAGCGCCCGTGCACGATCACCGGCTGGGCCGCGAACAGGTCGGGGATGCGCCCGGGGTAGATGTCGGCGACCTGCAGGTCGCCCCAGTCGATGTCGATGTCGATCAGGAACGGCCGGTCGATGCGCTCGTAGAAGCGGTCGATCATCGCCGAGCTGTCCTCGTTCGGGCGCATGTACTCGACCGCGCCGCGCCCGGCCTCGGCCATGTTCTCGAGCAGGTAGCGGTTGACCGAGGTGCCCACGCCGAACGAGAACAGGCGCGCGCCGCCGAGCTTCTCCTCGATCGCCGCGAGGATCTCGGTCTCGTTGCCGATGTAGCCGTCGGTCATGAACGAGACGATGCGCATGCGCTCGGGGTCGGCGGGGTAGTCGAGGGCGGCCTTGATGCCCTCGATCATCTGCGTGCCGCCCGAGCCCGCCATCTGCTCGATGTAGACGAGCGCGCGCCTGATGTTGTCGGGGGTGTTGGCCAGCGGCTCCTGCGAGAGCTGCGACGCGGCCTCGGAGAAGCGGATGACCCGGAAGGTGTCGTTCGGCTGCATGTGGGTGATGATCCGGCGCATGGCCTGCCTGGCAGCCGCGATCGGCTCGCCGCTCATCGAGCCCGAGCAGTCCACCACGAAGATCAGCTCGCGCGGGGTAATCTCGCCGGCCTCGAACTCGGCCTTGGGCTGGATCATCAGCGAGAAGAAGCCGCCGGTCTCGCCCTCGCGATGGGTGAGCAGCGCCATCTCGGGCTGCTCACCGGCCACGTCCCAGGCGAGCATGAAGTCCTTGTTGGGGATGGTGTCGAAGGGCTTGAGTGTCACGGTCGCGCGGCGGTCACCGGTGCGCTGCATCTCCACCTCGTGCGAGCGGCAGCGCAGGTCCTGGATGGGCACGCCGGCGTTGAGGTCCACCGACAGCGAGATGTCGTGGCCGCTGCGCTCGCCGGGCTTGAGCACCGGCGGGGTGATGCGTGAGGCGTCGGGCACCTGGTCGGTGTCGGGCGCCCAGCCGCCGCCGGTGCGGCCGATGGGCGTGCCGGGGATATAGCGCGGGCCGACGACCATCGGGAAGGTGAACTCGTAGGTGCCGTGATCGTACTTGAGGTCCTGGACGTAGTGGATCTCGATGAGGATCTCGGCGCCGGGAGTGATGTTGGCGACCGACTGGGTGAAGATGTTCGGTCGCTCCTGCTCGAGCAGGCCGGCGGTCTGGCCGGCCTCGCGCGCCTGCTCGTAGATCTCCCGCGCCTCCTCGCGCTTCTTGATCAGCCCGCGGATGGTGCGGTCGCCGATCTTCATGGTCATGTCATTGACCGCGGCGTTCTGGGGAAGCGGGAAGACGTAGACGGCCTCGATGGTGTCCTCGTAGGGGTTGGCGAAGGTCTGGGTGACGGTGACGTCCGCGACCATGCCCGCGATCGCGGCCTGCACGTCGGTGTGCTGCAGCGGGAACTCGAGCGGCTCCTCGCCGGACTCGACGATCACCCGCAGCGCGCCCTGGGTAACCTCCAGCGGGTCGGCCTCCTGGGCCGGGGTGGGCCCGGTGGCGAGCCCCGCGCCGATCAGGGCCACGATCGCGACGGTGACGACCGGCAGTGTGCGCTTCACGGCAGCCTCCCCCTCCTGCGTGACTTTGCCTGACACTTGCCGGTAGGACGAAGCGGGGCGGTCGAGAGTTCCCGGCGGGCACGGCCCGCCTCCCGCGTTCGCCGTTGTCGTTGCCCTGTGCGAACGGCGTCGGCGAGGCCCAAGCCCCGCCGCTCCAGACGACACGGCGTACGCCGCACGTCACTCGCCCAGCTCCGCCGCAATCACCGCCAGCTCCCCCGCATCGAGCTGCAGCGCCACCTCGGTTCGCGACGGGATCTGCTCTCCGGTCACCAACTCGGTCGCGGCGCCCATGCCCGCCGCGCCCAACGCGGGCAGGTCCATGCTCAGCGTGCACTCGACCGCCTCGGCGCCCTCATTGAGCACACTGAAGTAGACCATGCCCTGCGCCGGGCCGAAACGCTCGACGCGGACCCCCTCGGCGTCCACGCTCGCGTGCGTCACCGGCTCCCAGCCCGCCGCGGACAGGCGCTTGATGATCGGGATGTAGAGCCGGTAGATGTCGCCGTCGCGCTCGTAGAACTCGAGGTAGCCCTCGCGGATGGCGATCGAGGGCATGATGCCCATGAGCGCGCAGCGGCGCACGTGGTTCAGGAAGCCCTCCCGCTCGGCCAGGAAGGTGTCGCGGCCCATGAGCTGCAGGTAGCCCAGGAACAGCACCGGCTTGTGGTGCGCGAGGGTGCGCGAGTAGTTCAGGAACTGCGTGGTGGTGTTCCCCTGCTCGGAGCCGCAGATGTCCACCGCGAACCAGGACCACGGGTCGGCCATGGCGTGTCCGAGGTTGGGGAAGACCACCTTGCCGACGGGGTGCAGGATCTCGGCCATCGCGCGCCAGTGCTCCACCGGCGGCGACTTGCCGAAGATGGCGACGCGCCCGGTCTCGTCATCGTAGGTCAGGGGCAGGTCGGCGTACGGGAAGTGCTCCGCGCGGAAGTTGAGGTAACGCGCCGACCACGCCGAGCCCGAGTCGGTGTAGACACCACCCACGTCCGGCATCTCCGCCAGCGCGCGGATGCGCTCCATCTCCTCGGCGCCCGAGGGCAGGTCCGGGTCGGGGTTCACCGGGAAGACCACGTTGTAGATGGGTGGATCGGGCTTGAAGTCCGCGCCGATGTCGTCCCGGATAGTGATGGGGAACTGCCCGTCCGCGCCGAGGATCGCCGATGCCCGGATGATCTCGCGGCTGCCCGTGCCGCCCCAGCCGTCTGCCTCCGGGTCCTCGCAGGCGAGCAGCTCCATGGCCTCATCATAGTCGGCGGGCAGCCTGAGCAGGCGGGTGAGCGCGCGCTGGTTGGGGATGATGTAGGGGGCGGCGAGCACGCCCGCCTCGCGCAGGTAGTCGGGGAGCCTGGCCGGGCCCTCGTAGTAGCTGAAGTCCTCGGGGTTGGGCACGCGCTCGACGCGATTGCCGCCGAACATCCACAGGCCCTCGCGGTGTGGCTGCGTCTCGAACAGGTCGGGGTAGGCGGCGTAGTAGCGTGCGGCGGCATCGCGCCCGCCCCAGGCGGGATCGACGGGCATGATGGTGAAGCCGAAGGGCACGCGGCCCTGCAGGTGCGGCCTGGCGTCGTGGATGATGCCCAGCTTGATGCGCGCGTGCAGCAGGCCCTCGTCGGGGTCGTAGAGGATCGCCTGGCGGGCGGGATAGTGGCCGTCGATGCCCAGGCCGAGGCCCCAGTCGCCGCCGGTGACCGACAGCCACGGGTACGAGGTCATCTCTACGCGGCCGCTGTCCGCGATGGGCACGCTGGTGGTGATGTCGTGCCAGATCAGGTCGCTGTCGGCGAGCCGCACCGGGAGCTTGAGCACCAGGTCGATGGCGCGCTGCTCGCCGCGCAGGTCGCGCACCTCGCCCTCGACCAGCACCAGGCCGGCAACCGCGCGGAAGGTCGCGCTGGCCGAAAGCTCCAGCTCATCGACGGTCCCGGCGACGGTCACCTGGCCCTCAGCAGCCTGGGGCGTGCCCGAGACGCGCAGCAGCTTGCCCGCGAACAGGTCGCCGACGTAGAGCCCGGCCTCGCCCGCCAGCCAGCCGCCGGAGGCCGGCCCCGGCGGCAGCGCAAGCTCCCGCCCGTGCGTGTCGATCGCCGCCAGCGCGCCGGTGGCGGTGAAGTGCAGCGCCAGGTCATCGCCGGCCGCCAGCGTCACCTCGGTCGCCGGATCGCGCTCGGGGACGCTGATGCCCGCCAGCAGGTCTTCGCCGGGCAGCATCCAGCGGCAGGTGTCGGCGCCGGACATGACCTCGAGCAGGTTCATCAGCAGCACGCGGTCGCCGATGCGGTGCGCGGCGGCGGTGTCGAAGGTCGGCTCCCACTCGGCGAAGCGCACGGTGCGCAGCGGGTGGCCGGCGGGCAACGCGATCAGCACGCGGTAGGCGTTGCCCTGCGCGCCCACGGCGGTCACCGCCAGCTCGGTCTCTCCCCAGCGCCCGACCAGCGGGCGCACGTGCAGGCCGGGCTCGGCGGGATCGACGTGGGCGACCAGCGTCGATTCGTCGAAGCTCAGCCGACCGTGCCAGAGCGCGCGGTCGCCGTCGAAGCTGAGCGCCTCGCCATCGACGGAGCCGGCGGGCGCGTCGAGGTGGTAGTCCTGGAGTTGCTCGCGCTGCACCATCACGACCGTCTCGCCCGGGTCGGCGGCGGCGACGGCGTTGGCGAACTCGTCGGGCACGATGCCCTCGGGCGGCTCGGTGAAGTCGTCCGGGGCGCCGCTGGTGCGCGTGCTCAGCAGCGGCGTGACGCTCACGTCGTCGAACCAGGCGGTGCCGGAGTGGCTGCGGAAGAGCGCGTAGATGGTGAAGTACTTGATCGGGCGCACCGGTGTGAAGATGGTCTCCACGCGCTGCCAGTCGTGGGTGCCGACGTCGAAGGGCAGGTGCACCCAGTCATCGACGCGGCCGGGCCGGGTGTCATCGACGTACTCGATGTCCAGCCAGATGCCGTAGTTATTGTTGCGCGGCCCCGAGACGTTCTCCGCGCGGCTCCAGCCCACCACCTGGATGGGCATGATGTACTCCTCGTCAACGGTGATGCGCTGGGTCGCGCCGCGGGCATCATTGGCGGTCGCGTTGATGATGCGGATGGCCTGCTCGCCCGAGTGCTTGATCTCGCGATCGATGACGAAGGCGTCGTCGGCGCCGAGGTAGCCCGCCCATGCCTCCCCGCTCTCGAAGCCCGGGTCGGGGACGTAGTCGGCGGCCGGCGCGGCGCCTGTCGTCAGCAGTAGCGCAAGCAGCGCGGCGGCGGTGATACGCATTACGCATCGGCTCCTTCAGGCAGCGCGGGGAAATCGCTGAACACCACGCGCGGATAGATCACGAAGCGCTCGGTGTCGGTGCCGCCCTCCTGCTGTGTGCGTGCCAGGGCGGCCATGCGCTCGCGGATACGCGGCAACATCTCGACCTGTGTAGTCTGGCTCAGCCACGCCTCGGCCTTGCGGGCGGCCCACGGGGTGACGTCCACCTCGATCGATGGCCCCATGCCCTCGTGGCCGTGGTAGATGAACACCAGCGGCACTGAGTAGGGCTCACCGTAGTCGGCGAGGATGTTCTCGCCCGCCTGCCAGACGATCTCGTCGGTCATCTCGTGGACCGCCGAGTGGTCACGGTTGCGGTCGTGGGGGCCGAGGGTGAACAGCGCCTGCGGGCGGTGGCGGCGGAGCTGCTCGATGAGCCGGCGGGTCAGCTCCCAGTCATGGCGCACGCCCTGGTCGGGCCAGCCGAGGAAGACGCGCTCGGAGATGCCGAGGATGCGGTCGCAGGCGGCGGCCTCCTCCCGGCGCTGGTCGGCGATGGTCTGCGCCCACGCAGGGCGGCAGTAGCCGGCGTCGCCGCGGGAGATGGTGACCACCACCACCTCGCAGCCGGCGTCGGCCTGTGCGGCGATGGTGCCGCCCATGATGATCTCGTCATCGGGGTGCGCGCCCCAGATCATGATGCGGTCGAGGGTTCTCATCTCAGCATCATCTCCTCGGATGCGGATGCAGCGGGAACTGCTCGCCTCGCGGGCCTCTCCCCGAGACCGGGAGGGCGGTGCGCGACGTCATCCGGTCTCTGCCCCTCTCCGTTCCGGCTATGCATTACCCACAAGTCGGCACGGCTGCGGCGAGGCCATGCGATGGCCAGGCGATACGCCGCTCTGCAGTGCGGAGGAGTGACGCCTGCGCGGCTGTATTGCGCAGGCGTC
>JALGVA010000182.1 GCA_029820295.1 Candidatus Zipacnadia bacterium | reverse complement strand
TCGGCCCCGCTCCGGCGCCGACGCTGGCGCCGCCTGAGACGGTCGTCGCGGTCGCGCCGCGCAACACCGGTCCGGCCACCCACGTCGCCGCCCCCGCGGCGCCCGAGCCGGAGCCCGTGACCGTCACCACCGCCGGGGGCGAGCCCGTGCGCATCGCCTCCGTGGTGCCGCAGCAGGGGGCTTCCCGTACGCTCTACCGGGCGTCGAGCGAGCCGCCCGCGGAGGCGCAGGCGCGCGCCAACGAGCGCATCGAGCGCGCCGCGGAGCGCGTCAGGGGCGGCCAGGCGCCCGGCTGGGACGACCCGCGCACCGGCATTGAGCTGAGGTAGGACGTGCCCGAGTGAGCATCCCATCGGCGCCGGCCCGGGTACGGGTCGGCGCTTCGCAGTGTCGTCGGACGGTGTGCCTCTGATGATGGTGAGAAGAATGAGGATCATTGCAGGCCTGTGCGTCTACGCGGCCCTCGCCTCAAGCTGCAACTCGGGCGGTGGGCCCGTGCAGCCCCCCGACCTGCCGCCGGTGCAGCGCCCGGCCTTCGACGCCGCGCGTGCCTTCACCGATCTTGAGGCGCAGTGCGACTTCGGCCCGCGCGCTCCAGGCACGCAGGCGCATGACGACTGCCGCGCCTTCCTGCTGCAGCGACTGCAGGCCTCAGGCGCGCGTGTCGTCGTCCAGGATTTCACTTCACGCACCGGCCTGAGTGCGACGCAGTACGACTTCACGAACCTGCTGGGTATCTTCTCCGAGAACAAACCGGGCGACGTGCTGCTGCTCGCGGCCCACTGGGACAGCCGTGCGGTGGCGGACCATGACCCCGACCCGGCCCTGCGCGATCAGCCGATCCTGGGCGCCAACGACGGCGCCTCCGGCGTGGCCGTGCTGCTGGAGATGATGCGGGGCTTCGCGGCCACCGCGCCGCCGCGCCCGGTGATCGTGGCCTTCCTCGACGCCGAGGATCAGGGCGTGCAGGGCGGCCCGACACTGCCCGATGCGGGCTGGATCATCGGCGCCCGCCATCTCGCCGACAACTGGCCCGCGGACCTGCCGTGGCCGACGCAGATGATCCTGCTCGACCTGGTGGGCGGCGACAGTGAGCACAACGACCGCGTCGGCACGCCGCCCATGTCCGACGATGTCTTCACGTTGCCCATGGAGCGCCGCTCGCTGCAGGCGTCACCCGACCTCGTCGATCGCATCTGGACCATCGCCGAGCGCCTCGGCCATGACGCCTTCAGCCGCGACCTCGGCGCCTCGGTGATCGATGATCATGTGCCCTTCCTGGAGGCCGGGGTCGAGGCCATCGACATCATCGAGTTCGTGCCCCCCGAGTGGCACACCCAGGACGACACGCCCGACCACTGCAGCGCCGACTCGCTCATGCAGGTGGGGGATACGCTGCTGGAGTACATCTACGGGGACTGAGCGCTCTCACGGTCGTGCGCCGTCGTGCCCCCGCCGTTCCGGAGGGGGCGGCAGGTCGCACCGCGGCCTGCGGGGGAAGCCCGGCGCCCCTGCTACGTCGCCACCCCAGCCTGCCGCATCGCGGCGATCAGCTCCACGGTCGCCGCGCGTGCGTCGGAGGCGCTTGCGATCGCCGAGATCACGCACACCAGGTCCACGCCGCAGCCGGCCAGCTCGTGCACGTTCGCGGCTGTGATCCCCCCGATGACGCACAGAGGCAGCTCCGTCTCGCCGCGCAGACGCCGTGCCAGCTCCGGTCCCGCCACCGGCTTTGACGGCTTGGTCGGCGAGCGGAACATCGGCCCGGCGGAGACGTAGTCGGCGCCCTCGGCCTCCGCACGGTGTACGGCCTCGGCGGTCGGCGTCGTGGCGCCCACGATGGCATCCTCCCCGAGCATCCGGCGGGCATCGGCGACGCTCACGTCCTCCTGGCCTACGTGCACGCCGGCGGCGCCCACGGTGGCCGCCACGTCCGGCAGGTCGTTCACCAGCAGCGGCACGCCGAACTTGCCGCACAGCGCAACAAGGCCCCGCGCCAGGCCCACCATCGTCTGCGCGCTCATCTGCTTGGCGCGGAACTGCACCAGCACGACACCACCCTCCAGCGCCGCCCGGGTCACCTGAATCAGCCGTTCAGGCGTCGCCACGCCGGCGTCCGCGGCGAAATACAGCCCTCTGCCTAACGCGCCCTGCATCGCCATCACGCCTCCGTAGGCCTCCGGATTGCTTCGTTAAGTTTCGTTGCATACGTGCTCGTATCCTTGACTCGGCCTCGCCGGCCCGCGTATGATTTCAGGGCGGCGGGCCGATCGCCGCGAGGGAGTCGCGATGAGCGTTGACGTTGTAGCCACAAATCGTAGAGCCCGCCATGAGTATGAGATCGTCGATCGCATCGAGGCGGGCATCCAGCTCACCGGGCCGGAGGTCAAGTCGGCTCGGGCTCATCGTGTCAGCCTCGCGGAGGGCTACGCCGCCGTCGAGGATGGCGAGGTCTGGCTGCATGGCGTGCATATCGCGCGCTACGAGGCCGGTGGCTACGCCGTGCAGGCGCCCACGCGCCCGCGCAAGCTCCTGCTGCACCGCCGCCAGATCAATCGTCTTGAGCGCGACGTGATGCAGAAGGGCGTCACGCTCATCCCCCTGCGCATGTATTTCTCACCGCGCGGGTATGCTAAGGTTGAGTTGGGGGTCTGTCGGGGTAAGAGGGAGTATGAGAAGCGTGAGAGCATCAAGCGTCGCGATGAGCAGCGGCGCGCCGAGCAGGCCATCGCGGACTACCGCAGGGGGCGGTGACGCGATGCGCCACCGGCCTGATTGGAGGTGAGACGATGGCCCGAGTGCTGGTGGTAGACGATGACGTGACCATGCGTGAGCTGCTCTGTCAGACGCTCGAGGACGCCGGACTGGAGACGGAAGCCGCCGACAGCGGGCGCTGCGCCCTGAAGGCGCTGTGTCGCGCGACCGCCGCGGACGAGACCTACGACGCAATGGTACTTGATATCATCATGCCCGACATCAACGGCTGGCGGGTGCTTGAGGCGGTCAAGAGCAATCCACTGTGGGAGGACCTGCCGGTCGTCGTGGTCAGTGGCTACGTCAAGGACGCGAACGACGTGGCCCGCGTCAGCGAGTTCGACGGCTTCTTCGTCGAGAAGACCGGCAACTTCCTCGAGGTGATCAGGTCGGCACTGGGCCGGATCGTCCAGGCGGCCTGAGCGGACACGCACACACGACGGGCAGCCTTGCGCAGCGGGCGGCCGGCGCCATGTCGGCCGCCCGTCCGGACCCGCCGGCCGGTCAGTGCAGCGGCACCACGTCGTGGGTGCGCAGCAGGAAGGTCGAGCAGCGTGCGTGGTCTGCCACATACTCGGGCACGGCGCCGAAGTACTTGCGCCGCACCTCGTGGAGCGGCGCCGTCCCCAGCACCACGGCGTCGTACTCCCCTGCGCACGCCACGATCGCCTCGCCGGGGTCGGGGCGCACCTCCACCCGCAGCGTCACCCACTCGGCCACCTCGCGCTCCTCCAGCCACGCCAGCAGCTCGTCGCGCTTGGCCGCCGCCTCGTCCTCACTGCACGCGAAGTGCACCACGTGCACCTGGGCCCCGAGCTGATTGTGCAGCGCCGTCACGAACTCCCGACGGATGTCCAGGTTCAGCCGCTCGCGCACCGGCACCAGCACGTGGTCGAAGCGCGCCGGCCCGCGCAGGCGCGCCACCAGCAGGCTGCACGTCGCATGCTCGGCGATCTCATCGATCAGCCGGTCGAAGCGCGTACCGTCGCCGTCGGGGTGAGCGCGCTCGGAGAAGCCGACGACGATCAGCCGCGCCTGCTGCGCCTCGGCCACCTCGTCCAGCACCTCGGCCACGCCGCGCCCCACCGCGATGCGGCCTTCATACCTCACCTCGCACTCGGCGGTCAGCGCCTCCGCCGCATCCAGCAGCTCGTAGCCCCTGCTCATGCGGTCGTGGCTCTCCGCGGCGACCTCGGCCTCCGCGCGGTTGGTCTCCACCACGCTGACGGCCGTCACGGTGCCTCCGTGCTCGCGGCACAGGATGCAGGCCAGCCGCATCAGCGGCCGCACGTTCCCAGGATTCGCGAGCCCCACCACGACGTTGTACTCGTCCATGCTCCACCATCCCGCCGGCTACTGCTCGGCCGCGATCAGCTTCGCCGCGATGTCCTGAGCGAACTCGGGCAGATCGATCTGCAGCCGCCCGGAGGTCACCTCGAGCTGCTCCTCCGAGAGCATCTCGCCCCGGTAGGGGTCCCACCACTGCAGCGTGTAGCGCCCCTCGGGCACGCCATCGAGCGCCACCCACGCATCCCGCACGCGCGAGGTCTCCGGGACGTCCTCGGGCGAAGGGAAGCTCATGTTGTCCAAGTGATAGACGTAGAACGTGGTCAGACCGGTCCCGCTCTTGGCCTGGGCGAACAGGTGCTCGCCGTCGCTGGTCATGGCCGGGAGCTTGCGGAAGCCCAGGCCGCGCGGGTCGAGCCCCGCGTTGAAGCGCACGATCGCCTGCTGCAGCTCGTACAGCTTCAGCTCGTCCCACTCCTCATGATACCACCACACGGGCGGGCAGGCCATGGGCATCATGTTCCCGGTCCAGCCCACCACGCGGAACTCGCGCTGCCAGATCGCATAGGGGTAGGGCTCGTTGTGTGCGGCCTTGTGGTTCTCGACGTCGGCGGTCTGCGGCCCGTACTCGATGAAGAACATGGGCTTGTTGCGGTAGCCCGCGCGCTCGTCGTAGAACTGGTTGAGCTTCTTGTGCCACGGCTGCCAGTAGGCGTCGCCCTGGATGAACTCGATCTGCGGCAAGTCCCACAGCGCGTTGCCGAAGCCGCCATAGAGGCATACGTGCGTACACACGAGATGATCCCAGGGGTCGATGCTCTTGATATAGTCGGCCATCTCCGCGTGCCACGCGGCGATCTCGGCGGCGTTGGAGCCCTCGGAGAGGTCGATCTCGTTCCACAGGTCGTAGGCCATGAGCTGCTGGCTGTAGCCCCAGCGCGCCACGATGTAGCGGTAGCGCTTCCTGAAATCCTGCTTGACCTGCTCGCTGGTGAACAGCATCGACGGGCCGGGCAGGTAGCCGCCGTTGCGCGCCGCGTAGGGGTTGTAGCGCCACTCGGCATCGTACTTGTCGCGCCGGAGCTGCCCGTGCGAGTTGAAGGTCAGCTCGATGAACAGGTCGTGCTCGTCGGCCAGATCAAAAAGGTAGTCCAGGCGCCACGCGTTGTACATCGCGTAGCGCCCGATGCCGTCATAGCGCGAGTGGTAGTCGTCATCCCACTCGATCCCGGCCCACCAGGCGCACATCCAGGTGCGCACGAAGTTCAGACCTTCCTCCTCGAAGCGCCGGAAGAAGTAGTCGAAGGCGTAGCTGCCCCTCTGCGCCTCCGCCTGGTCGCCGCCGTCGCGCATGTTGATGCCGTTGGGCACGAACAGGTCGCCGTTGGCGAACTCGAAGTACATCGGGTCGCTCTCGCTCACGCCCACCAGCCCGCGGGGATCGGCAGGCGCCGTGGCGGTGAGGGTATGCTCGGCCGAGCGCAGCTCTCCCAGCGCATCGCGCACACTGACGTAGAACTTCCACTCGCCCTCCTCGGTGGGGGAGAAACGCACCTTCCAGCTTGGCCGGCCCACCGGGATGAGCTGCTCGAAGCCCTCGGCCGTCTGCGAGCGCTCATAGCTCTGGTAGAAGAAGCCCGGGACGGTCATCTCCTCGCCGCCGGGCGACCGGAAGCGTCCCTGCACGTCCACGATCTCCGGATCGAACGGGTTCGCATACACGCGCCCGGGGTCGAAGGTGATCTCCAGCTTCTCGTACACCGGTACCCGGGTATCGCTCAGCTCAAGCTCCAGGCCGCTGCTGAGCCGCGGCGTGGCATCCGGGTCGAAGCGCCCCAGTGGCGGCTCCCAGCCGGTCAGCCGCACCCTGTCGAGCAGCACCCAGCCCCGCCACTCGTCGTCGCAGAAGATGCGGATGCCGAACTCACGCGGGTTGTGCAGCGCGTCGAACCACGCCTTGCGGTGCCCGCCCGGCCGCCATGCCTCACTGTCATTCGAGATGTCGATGGTGAAGCTCATCCACTCGCCCGGCTTGACCGGAGCGCGCTTGTCCTCCTCCTCGTGCAGCGGGAAGCTCTGGTACCACCAGTAGTGCCGGTCCTTGAGGTAGACCTGCACGTCCGCGGTCTCCGGCATCTCCGGCGGGAAGAACATCTCGAAGCTGAGCGTGGTGTAGCCGGTCCAGTCGCGCCACGGGTAGTACGTCACGCCGAACGACTTGGGCGTCTTGCCCTCGATCCTGAGGGCGCCGGGGTGCGGACCCTCGGTGCTGATGCACGACAGCGCGCCGCTGTTGGCGTCGATCGGGCTGGGGACCCAGTCCTCGCCCAGGCGCTCGAAGCCGAGGGTGACATCTTCGGCCCCGGCGCCGCCGGCGACGAAGGAAGCTATGACGCACACGATGATGGCCCTGAGCAACTGCTGCATCGCACTCTCCTCTGGTGTAGCCGGCGGCGAACGCCCCCCGAGAGGGCGGGCGCCCGCGAAGCTTGCCACATTGTAATACAATCACGCACGGGCGAAAAGGGTCCCTCGACTCGCGCGCGGACCTCACCCCCCCGGCGTTCGCCATCGGGGCGGGACCTCCATCCATCATGGCACGGGCTCCCGGCACGCGGCCAGGCACCGCGGCGGGGTAGCCGTCCCCGAATTGACACCCCCCGAGGGCCGTGCTATCCTGCCGGTGCGCCGCGGTGCCGGTCGCCGCGCGGCGCCCCCGGGATCTTTGACGTGTCGCCGGGCGTCAATGATTGCCGTCGCGGGAGAGATCTGTCCCGATGGCCGACCTGATCATGATCGAGAAGTGGGCCGAGAACCTCGATGAGGCCACCGTGAGCCGCTGGCTGGTCGAGGTCGGCGACGCCGTCGAGTCCGGCGATGGCCTGTGCGAGATCATCACCGACAAGGCCACCTTCGAGTACGAGGTCGAGCGCCCGGGCGTGGTCAGGGCGATCTACGCCCCGCCGCGCAGCACAGTCCCCGTCGGCTACGTCATCGCCTTCATCGGCGCTCCCGACGAGGAGCCGCCGTCCGACATCGAGGAGCGCAACCGGCTGCTCATGGAGGCGCACCGCCGGGCCGCCGAGGAGGAGCTGGAGCTGGAGATCGACCTGCCCGCACGCGCCTCCCGGCGCGAGCGCCGCGTGGCGGCGCCGCGCCCGCGTGAGGTGCGTGGCACTCCCGCCGCCCGGCACCTGGCCCGCGACCGCGATGTGACGCTCGAGCAGGTCGCCACCGCCCTGCGCAAGACCGGCGTCATCACCGAGGAGGACGTGCGCCGCTTCCTCGGCGAGGAGTGAGCGCCCCATGATCGACCTCACCGGCAGGACCGCGCTGGTCACCGGCGCGTCCCGCGGCATCGGCCGGGCCATCGCCCTGGCGCTCGCGGAGGCCGGCGCCGCCGTGGCGGTCAACTACCGCGAGCGCAGTGACGCCGCCGAGCAGGTCGTTGCGGCGGTCACGGGGGCGGGTGGCCGCGCCATCGCGGTCCGGGCCGACGTGACCGACCCCGACGCCGTCGCCGCGATGGTCAAGCGCGTGGTCGAGGAGCTGGGCGGCCTGGACATCCTCGTCAACAACGCCGGCATCATCGATGACGCCTATCTGATGATGATGAAGCCCGAGCGCTGGCGCGAGGTCATCGCGGTGTCGCTCGACGGCGCCTTCAACTGCACCAGGGCCGCGATCCGGCCGATGATGCGCGGCAAGTGGGGGCGCATCGTCAACATCTCGTCGGACGCCGGCCTCATGGGCGACCTGATGCGCGCCCACTACGCGGCCGCCAAGGCCGGGCTGCTGGGCCTCACGAAGACCACCGCGCGCGAGCTGGCCGCCCAGGGCATCACCTGCAACGCGGTCGCGCCGGGGATCATTGAGACCGACATGACCGCTGAGATGGACGACACGCGCGCCGAGGCGATGCTGGCGCTGATCCCCCTGCGGCGCTTCGGCAGCCCCGATGAGGTCGCGCCGCTGGTGGCCTGGCTGTGCTCGGACGCCGCCGCCTACGTCACCGGGCAGACCATCTGCGTCGATGGCGGGCTGCGGATGTGACAGGCCCCTCCCCCGGGAGTTCGCTGGCGCGAACTCCCCCCCTCGTCCTGTCGCCCCTGCGGGCCGAGGGCGGGAGAGGCGGGCGGCCGGGCGCGATGGACAGTCCGGGGTCGTGCCGTTATCCCCTCCCACCCTCGCCGCGTCGTCTGTGGCGAAAGGGAGACGGTGGACCGAGCGAAGCTCGGGCCGGGGGAGGCGCTGTTGGCCCCATCCACGGAACGCAGGGGGCCCTCCAGGCGTCTTTACATGAGGCGAAGTGCCGGCCCTTCCATGGACGCACCCCTCCGAAGGGTAGCCGCAACATGAACCGACGCGCCGTGATAACCGGGATGGGCGTGATCTCCGCGCTGGGGCGCGACCTGGACGCCTTCTGGCAGGGGCTCGCGGGCAACCGCTCGGGCATCGCTCCCATAGACCGCTTCGACCCGTCCGGCCTGCGCAACGAGCAGGCCGGGCAGGTGCGCGATCTGCAGTTCACACCGAGGGCCTTCGGGCTCGACGCCCCGCCCGACATCGCCACGCAGTTTCTGCTGCTGGCCGCGCGTGAGGCCATCGTGCGCGCCGCGATCCTGCCGCCCGAGGAGCGCGATCCGGGCTTCGGCGCGGTCTACGCCACCAACTTCGGCGGCGCCAACGCGTGGGAGGACTACGTGGAGGGCCTGCTGGCAGGCGAGGTGCGCGCGGAGGCCTTCGCGGAGTTCGGCTTCCACCGCGCCGCGGAGCACGCGTGCGCGACCTTCGGCATCGGCGGCCCGTGCCTGCTGCTGTCGGTAGCCTGCGCCTCCGGCGGCGCGGCGATTGGCGCGGCGCTGGACATGATCCGCACCGGCGCGGCGGA
>JALGVA010000042.1 GCA_029820295.1 Candidatus Zipacnadia bacterium | reverse complement strand
CTGGCTGCGGGCGAGGGGCCCGAGGCGGCCGTTGCGGCCCTGCAGCTCGTGGCCTCCGGCCATGCCGACGCCGCCGACCGCCTCGCGGAGCTGGCGCCGGCGCAGGAGCCGCGCTTCCGGCTGATGGCCGGGCACGCGCTGCGGCGCCTCGGCCGCGACCTGCCCGAGCTGTCGCTGCACGGGCTGACCGAGGACGGCCGGCGCATCGGCGAGCTGAGCGTGGAGCTGCGCGGGGGCCTCGACATTCACGCCGAGATCGAGGGCTACAAGGTCGCCAACGTCATCTCCGAGGCGCTGCTGGCGAGCTTCCCGCACGGCAACCACGCCACCCAGTTCTACGTCTACTGGGTGCACACCGCGCCGCAGTGGCGCCGTGCGGGTCTCTCGCGCCTGGCCTTCGCGGCCGCCATGGAGCACGAGGAGGCGCAGCGCTGCTCGTGCTTCGCGCTCAACACCGGCACGCGCAACAACGCGCACTCGATGTACGCGGACTTCGGCTTCGTCGATGTGGGCCGCTCGGTGCACGCACACAAGCCGCTGGCGCTGGGGACGCCGTGCGCGCCGCCCGACGGCGTGACCATCCGGCCGATGGCCGACGATGACCGCGAGAGCGTGCGCCGCTTCCTGCTCAGTCACCACGAGCGCTCGTTCTCGACCTGGCTGCTGCCGGTGCCGGTGCTGCCCGAAGGCACGCGCGTGACGCTGGCCGAGAAGGGCGGGAAGCTCATCGGCGCCGCGGTGGGGCGTATGCGCGGCGAGGACAACGCGGAGATCATCGACGTCGCCGTCGATCACGCGGCTGAGCAGCGGCCCGAGCTGGGCGTGGCGTTGCTGGCGCGGCTGCACATGCTGCTCGCCGCCGACGGCGCGAAGACCGCGGCCGTCTACCCCGAGTCGGACACCGACCCCATCGGGGACATCATCGCGCGGGCGGGCTACTCGCGGCGCCTCTCGGGCGGCGTGAGCATGTTCGGCATCCGCGACCTGCGCCGGCTCTTCGAGGAGATCCGGCCGCTCTACGAGCGGCGACTGGCCGACGCGAAGCTCACCGACTGGCGCGGGCGCGTCATCATCACCGGCGAGCGCCTGCATGCGGGGCTGGAGGTAGACCGGGGCGAGGTGGCGGTCATCGACGCGGCGGCCCGGCCGACCGACATCGAGCTGCGCGCCGATGACGCGACCATCACGCGCTTCGTGGCCGGCTGCGAGACGCCGCTGGAGGGCGTTCTCCAGCGCCGCAGCGAGGTCTCACCGCAGGTGAACGCGCCGGTGATGACGCTGCTCGAGGGCCTCTTCCCCGAGTGCCCGTTCATCGTGCGCTGGGACTGGTGATGGTGCGGCGGGTGCCGGACGCCGTTCGCAGCACCGGCCCCTCGTGCACGGCGCGCGGGATCCATCGTCTTCCGTGTGACGCGTCGCCTTCGCCGCTACTCCGCCGCTGATGTGCGACGGCAGATCATGGCCGCGAAGCGCCCTGCCCCGAAGCCGTTGTCGATGTTGACGACCACCACACCCGAGGCGCACGAGTTGAGCATCCCCAGCAGCGCCGCCAGGCCCTCGAAGGCCGCGCCGTAGCCCACGCTGGTCGGCACCGCGATCACCGGCACGTCCACCAGCCCGCCCACGACGCTCGCCAGCGCGCCCTCCATCCCCGCGACCACCACGATGGCCCCCGCGCGCGTGAGCTGCTCGCGGTGCTCGAGCAGCCGGTGGATGCCCGCCACGCCCACGTCCCAGATGCGCTCGACCGGGCAGGCCGCCAGCTCGGCGACCACCGCGGCCTCCTCGGCGACGGGGATGTCGGAGGTGCCGGCGGTGACGACCGCCACGGGGGAGCGATCCGACGGCGGCTCGGGGATCGGCCCGATGCGGATGATGCGCGCCTGCTCGTGGTACTCCGCGGTGGGGATCTCCGCGCGCGCCGCCGCGAAGTGCTCCTGCGCGGCGCGCGTCGCGATCACCAGCTCCGAGCGCTCCGACAGCGACCGCAGGATGCGCGCGACCTGCTCCGGGGTCTTGCCCTCGGCGAGCACGGTCTCGGGGAAGCCACGGCGCAGGGCGCGGTGGTGATCGACCTTGGCGAAGCCCAGGTCCTCGAAGGGCAGCGCGCGCAGGCGCTCGACCGCCTCCTCCGGGTGCAGCTCGCCCGAGCGCACGGCCTCCATGAGTTGGCGGAGCTGATCGCGATCCATCGCGTCCGAAGGTTCGCGATGCGGGCCGAGTTGCCCTGCAGGCGATGGCGCAGTGGCAGCGTCCCCTCGCTCCGAGCGGCGACTGCACAGCAGTCGCGGCGAGGAGTGCGCGGTGCGGCGCGCAGTCGCCTGACCGGCCCGCCGTTCTCGCGCGCGTGACGCCAACGGTGTCCGGGCGAGGACGCCGGGGCCACGGAACGACAACGACACGGGCGGGAACGGGCTCCCGTCTCTCCAGGAACGGCAACGGCGTCTTGCGGCGCCCTTACGCCCGACTCATCTCCGCCGCCGGCGCCTCCAGCGTCCGCACCGCCCGCCGCCCCGCACCCATCACCCGCTCCATCAGCGGCACGACCACACCGAGCAGGCGCGCGCGGATGATGGCGTCCCACAGCGGCTCCGCCTTCTTCCACGCGCCCGTATAGGCCACGTGCCGCAGTTGCGCCGACAGCTCCGGCTTGGCCGCCGCCGAGCGCAGGATCGACCCCCAGCGGTAGAAGTCGCGATACGCGCCCCAGTAGCCCGCCTCGAGCGTCTCGGTGCTCATGCCCGCGGGTTCGAAGACCGCGTGCCGGGTATCGTAGAGGTCCCAGTCGCTCGTTGTGATGCGCCCCTGCGCGGCCATGCGCGCGTGCAGCGGCGTGCCCGGGTAGGGCGTGAGGATGTGGAAGGTCGCGGTCTCGACGCCCTGCTCGATCGCCCAACTGACCGTGCGCCCGAACACTCCCTCGTCGTCGCCGTCCATGCCGAAGACGAAACTGGCGTTGACCATCGCGCCGAGGTCGTGCAGGCGCGCGATCGCCTCAGCGTAGCTGCGGTGCAGGTTGTGATGCTTGTTCTGCGCCCGCAGGTTGTCCTCGCTCAGCGTCTCGAAGCCGATGAAGAGGCTGCGCATCCCCGCCGCCGCGGCCCTGTCCATCAGGCGGGGATCGAGCGCCGCCTGCACCGTCCCGCCTGCCGACCACACGCGGCCCATGCCGCGCATCCCGTCCATGAGCGCGCCGGCGAAGCGCGGGTCGCCGAACAGGTTGTCGTCCAGGAAGTAGAGGTGCCGCCCGGGCAGGCTCTCGATCTCGGCGAGCGCCTCGTCCACCGCGCGCGTGTAGAATGACCGTCCGCCGGCGAAGAACGAGGTCTTGTAGCAGAAGTCGCAGGCGTGCGGGCAGCCGCGCGAGACCACGATCGAGTTGGGCACCAGATAGAGGTTGCGCTTGAGCAGCTCGCGGCGCGGCGTCGGCGCGCCGATGAGCGTGCGCTCGCGCGACCGGTACACGCGCCCCGGCCGCCCGGCGCGGAAGTCGCGCAGGAAGGCCGGCCAGGTGTCCTCGCCCGGTCCCAGGAAAATGGTGTCGGCGTGCGCGGCGGCCTCGTCCGGCAGCGAGGTCACATGCACCCCGCCCAGGCACACATGGGCGCCGCGCGCGCGGTAGTGGTCCGCGATCGCGTACGCGCGGTACGCCGAGGTGATGTACACCTGGATCACCACCACGTCGGGCTCATCGCTCAGGTCCAGCGTCTCCACGTGTTCGTCCTGGATGGTCACCTCGTCATCGGGAGGCAGGTACGCCGCCAGCGTCGCCAGGCCCAGCGGCGGGAACATGGAGTACTTGACCGGGCGGAAGAACGGGCTCTTCGCCTCGGTCAGCGCGGGCAGGATCATCTTGACCTTCATGGCCGTCGCCTCCTCACGCCAACTCGCATCGTACGCCCTCATTGTCTCGCCGGAGGCATCCTGAGGCGACGGCCTGAGTCCGCCCTGTTGCGCACTCGGGTGGCGCACAAAGAGGCGCGCGTGCGCAGGTGTACGCACTCGGGTGCTTGACCGCATCGGCCCTTCAGGGGCATCCTTGGCGCGTGTGCCGGCGCGCGCCCGGAGGTGCGACGATGCTGAAGGTGCTGGTCGTCGAGGACAACGCGAAGCTGCGCCCGGCGCTGGAGAGCGGGCTGGCGGCCACCGGCGAGGTGCAGGTGGTCGGGGGCTGCGACTCGGGCGAGGAGGCGCTGGAGCTGTGCCTGGCGCACGAGCCCGACGCGGTGCTCATGGACGTGCAGCTCGCGGGCGAGATGAACGGCATCGAGGCCGCGGTGGCGATCCGCCGCGAGTTCCCCCGCCAGCCCGTAGTCTTCTACTCCATCCAGGACGATGACGCTTACTACCGCGCCTTCCGCCGCTCGGGCATCCTCAGCCACTACGCCTACGTGCGCAAGTCCAGCTACCTGCTGCCCGAGCTGATCGTGCCCCTGCTGCGCGACGCGGTCGAGGGCAGGAGCTTCATCGAGCCGGAGATCGAGCGGCGGGTGCAGGAGGTGCGCACCAAGGACGATCAGTCGCCCATGGCGCTGCTCGAGCCCAACGAGCAGGCGGTGGTGCGCATGCTCGCGCGCGGCATGACCAACGAGCAGATTGCCGCCAGGATGGGTTTCCGCGACAAGCGCACCATCAGCCGCACCAACGGGCGCATCTACGCCGCGTGGGGGCTGTCGGAGACCGCGACCGACGAGAAGGTCGCACGCACGCGCGCGGCGCTGATCGCGCAGGCCGGACGCATCCTCGCCTGGGACGACGACGGCGCGTGCCACGCGATGGACGAGCGCGGCGACTGGGTGCCGTGGCAGGAGGGGGAGCCATGACCGAGCCGGGCTACGTTGAGGCGGGCCTGCTCACCATCTCACTGGTCAACGTCATCCTGATGCTGTGGCTCGGGCTGACCATCCTGATCAACTCCGAGCGGCGCACCGGCGGCGCGCTCATCGCCGGCCTGGTGCTGCTGGGGGGCAGCGTCTTCTTCATGCTCCAGGCGATCGTGGCGTGGCGCGGCCTGGGCCAGGTCATGGTGGCGCTGCAACTGCAGTGGCCTTTGGGGTGGTTCCTGGGCACGCTGGTGCCGGTGGCGTGGTATGCGGGGATGCTCTGGCACGCGGGCTTCTGGGACGAGGACCCGCGGACGCTGCGCCGACGGCACGTCTCGTGGCTGGCCATCGTGCTCGCCTTGGGCCTCGCGGTGTTGTGGCTGTCGAGTCTCGCCATGCGCTATCCGTGGGAGACCGAGGCCGCGAGCGCGAATCGTCCCTTCGCCGAGCCGGCGATCGGTGGCGTGCCCTTGCTCGCGGTCGGCTATCCGCTGCTGGTGGTGTTGTGCTTCGCCCTCTCGCTCGACGCTCTGTGGCACCCGGCGCCGTCGGCGCGGCCCATGGTCGGGCTGGCGCGGCGGCGCGCCCGCGGCTGGCTGGCGGCCACCTCGGTCGCGTGGCTGGTCGTGGGCATCATGGTCGGCGGCGTGATGTTGGCGGTGGCGCTGGACGCGCCCATGGGCGTGCTGACCACCTCGCTGCACTGGGCCGAGGCGCTGGGCGTGCCGCTGCTGGATGCCGCGCCGCCCATCGTCTGGGCCGACGTGGCCATCACCGCGCTTATCATGCTCGCCATCGTCTTCCTGGGCCAAGCGGTGGTCTCCTACGAGATCTTCACCGGCAAGAGCCTGCCGCGCGGCGGGCTCAAGCGTCAGTGGTACGCCGCGATCCTGCTGGCGGCGGCGTACTCGCTGGTCACGGGCTGGAGTGCCGCGGTGTGGAACACGCCCTTCTACGGCCTGATGCTGGCCACGCTGCTGATCACCGTCTTCCTGGCGCTGCTCAACTGGTCGAGCTACCTCGAGCGCGACCGCTACATCGGCCGCCTGCGTCCCTTCGTCGCGAGCGCGCGCGTATATGATGCCCTGGTGCACGACGGCGAGGCGCAGGCCGACGCCGCCGCGCCCTTCGAGGCCCTGTGCGGCGAGGTGCTGGGCGCGCGCGTCGCCTACCTGGTGGCGGCCGGGCCGCTGGCCCAGCTCGTCGATCCGCCACTCGCCTGGCCCGCGGGCGCCCAGCCACCGGATGATCTTTCCGACACCATCGCGCGTGCGGACTCGCCGGCGCAGATCTCGCTGCCGGTCGAGCCTCAGCAGCATGGCGGCGCAATCGTTGCGCTGCCGCTGTGGAGCGAGCGCGGGCTCATCGGCCTGCTGCTGCTGGGCGAGAAGGCCGGCGGCGGGTTGTACACGCAGGAGGAGATGGAGATCGCGCGGGCGGTGGGCGAGCGGCTCATCGACACCCTCGGTGTGGCGCGCATGTCCCAGCGTCTGATGGCCCTGCAACGCCGGCGCCTCGCCGAGGACCAGGTGGTCGATCGCCGCACCCGCCGGGTGCTGCACGATGAGGTGCTGCCGCGCCTGCACGCGGCTATGCTGTCGCTCAGCCTCTCCGAGGGCGCGGCCGACGAGGAGATCGTCACTCAGCTCGCGGACGTGCACGCCCGGGTTTCCGACCTGCTCCGCGAGATCCCGCTCTCAGACACCGCGGAGCTAAGTCGGCTCGGGCTGATGGGCACACTGCGCCGGGTGATCGAGGACGAGTTCGCCGATAGCTTCGACGGTATCGAGTGGGTGATCGACCCCGAGGCCGAGGAGCGGGCGCGGGCGCTGCCGGAGGTGAGCGCCGAAGTGGTGCTCTACGCCGCGCGCGAGGCGGTGCGCAACGCGGCCAGACACGGGCGCGGCGACGATCCCGAGCGCCCGCTGATGCTGACCATCGAGCTGAGCGACGGCGAGGCCCTGGCGTTGACCGTGACCGACGATGGCGTGGGGTGCGGCGACGTGCAGGCGGCGGACGCGGGCCACGGCATCGCGCTGCACAGCACGATGATGGCGGTGATCGGCGGGGCATGGGAGATCGACTGTGCCGCCGGCGAGTACACGCGCGTGCGTCTGTCGCTGCCGGGCGGTGGGTGGTAGGGGAGGCGGCCCTCCGACGGCGACGACTGTGGGGCCCTTCGGGCCACCCCCCGGCGAGGACGCCGGGGGGTAGGAGGCCGTCGCCGTCTGCTGGTAGCTGATAGCTGGCCGCTACAACGGCAGCTCCACCACGCGGTTCGAGGCCGCCGAGATCTGCGCCGCCTGCGCAATCTCCGTGTTGCGCAGGCCCTCGATGCCCGGGATGGTCACCTCGGCGTCATCGAGCACCGCCTCGATGAACTCGCGCACCTCACGGTCCACGCCGCGCTCGTAGCCCCGACCGGTGTCGCCGTACGGGATGGTCTGCGGCTCATCGTCGCCGACCTTGCAGGTCACGTTGCCGGTCTTGTTGTCGAACAGCAAGGTGCCGTTGGTGCAGAAGATCTTGCCGTCGTAGCTGCCCAGGTGCGAGGCGTGGCCGGCCAGCAGCGCGCCGCGCCCGCCGCCCGCGAAGTTGATGACCACGTGCACGAAGTCCTCGTAATCGGCGTCCGGGTTGACGTAGTTGTCCATCGACGCGTAGACCGTCTGCGCCTCGCCCAGCACCTGGCGCATGAAGTCGATCTCGTGCGCGTTGACCTCGAACAGCGGCCCGCCCGACAGCTCCTTCTTCATCCGCCAGGTCTGCCCGTAGACCCCGCCCCACGGCCCGGCGATACGCGTGACCTGCATGCCGAAGGGCTCGCCGTAGTCGCCGCCGCGGATCTGGTCGATCATCCACACGTAGGGCGCGTTGTAGCGCAGCACCTGGCCGATCATCAGCTTCACGCCCGCCGCCTCGCACGCCGCGATCATCGCGCGCGCGTCGGCCACGTTCAGCGCCATGGGCTTCTCGCAGAACACGTGCTTGCCCGCCTCGGCGGCCTGGCGGGTGAGCGTCGGGTGCAGGTAGTTGGGCGCGGCCACGATGGCCGCCGCGATGTCCTCGCGCGCCAGCATCTCGGCCACGTTGGTGTAGGCGTCGATGCTCCCGCCCTCACCTGCGATCTCCTCCGCCGCCGCCTGCGCGGCGTCCCCGGCCGGATCGGCGACCGCCACGATGCGCCCCCCGTCACATGCAGCCACGCCGCGCGCGAGCGCCTTGCCCATGTTCCCTGCGCCAATGAGTCCGATCAGCAGCCTGTCCATGTCGATCCTCCAGTGGCCGGGCGCCGCCGCGGGGGCCGCGCAAATGGCGGTCGGGCGCCACCCGCTCGAAGGCGGCGCCCGTGGTTGTGAGGCGGTCGCGCCGGTCAGTTCTGCTCCTTGACCTCTCCCTGCTCGATCGGCCGGCGCATGATGATGTTGACGAAGTCGTTGCCCGACATCATGAACGGCTCCCAGCCCTCGCGCGCGTCGTTGTTGACGCGCTCGTTGAGGACCGAGAGGCTCGTGGTGGGCATGTGCAGGATGCGGTACTCCCACCTGTGCATGTGCGTCTCCTCCCTCCGGGCGGCTCAGCGACCGAGGATGGCGTCCATCGACCGGCTGGTCGCCTCGATCAGGCGCTCGGGATGGTAGGGGTAGGGCGGCATCATCTCGGCGGTCACCGCGCCGTCATAGCCGATCTCGCCGAGCGCGTCCATGACCGGCCCCCAGGGCACGTCGCCCTCGAGCAGGTCCACGAAGCCGTCGAACGTCCCGGTGCCGATGCTCTCGCGGAAGTCCTTGAAGTGCACGGCCTTGATGCGGTCGCCCAGGATGCGGATCCACTGGTCGGGGAAGCCGTTGGGGACTACGTTGCCCACGTCGAAGTAGGCCTGCACCCACTCGCTGCCGATCTCGTCGATGATCCGGGCGAACTCCAGCGGGCTGAGCAGGAACTTGTTCCACACGTACTCCAGGCCGATGTGGACCTGCGCGGCGGCCGCATCATCCGCCAGCGCGGTGAAGGTCTCGACGCAGTCGGCGTAGGCCCGGTCGTAGGGGTAGTCGGCGGTGACCGTGCAGGGCACGCACAGCGCGGTCTTCGCCCCCACAGCGGCGGCCAGCTCGAGCGACTTCTTCACGATGTCGATGCCCCGCGCGGTGACCTCCGGGTCGGGGCCGCACGCGGGCCACTGCCACGCCAGGCCGGTGGCGAAGGTGGGCAGCTTGAGCCCGATCTCGCCCGCCATGTCCACGAACTGCGCCATGTCGGCCGCGCTGCTGGCCTCGGTGATCTCGCCCTCGGCCTCCAGGGTCAGCTCGATCGCCTCGAAGCCGTACTGCTTCGCCATCGTCATGCGCTCGCGAATGGTCATCCCGTCCGGGAACGACCAGAAGCTGATGGACTTGATCATGAGTCTCCCTCCGCCTCGCTCCGGTTGGTTCGCTGCGCGGGCTGCTTCGCCCCCGGCCCCGCCGATACCTGCCGCCGCGCGGGGGCAATAGTCCGGTAACGAAGCTGCAAAGCCGTCAAGCCGACCGGCGTGGTGCCCGATGATGAAAGCAGTCAGATGGGGTCACGCCGGAGGCGCGGGGGGCTCCGACGCCAATCATCGAGGTGCGTATGATGAGCTACTCACTGGGACACCCGGGAGCGGAGCAGTGGCCGCTGCCGGGCAAGACGGATGACGTGATCGAGCGCCTGGCTCGAGCTACCGACGTGCTCGACCTGCTACGCCGCGCCGACCAGATCACCCCGCCGGAGATCGACCTGTGGTGCGCCCTGGTGCTGCGCGAGCCGCGGCCCGAGCTGTACGTGCACTGCCCGGCGCCGCTGTCGCCCACACTGGCGCTGGCGCTGGCCGAGTCGATGGGCGAGCAGGTGGCGGACTGGTCGGGGGCGGATGAGCCGCCGCAGATCGCGGCCGACAGCGCCCGCTTCTCATTCGCCCGGCTCAGCGACGTGGTGCTGACCGGGCTGTCCGACGCCTGCCGCGACGTGGTCACCCAGCGCGGCGATCGCCTCGTGGCGGTCACGCGCGCGCTGGCCACCTCCAGCAACGGCCTCACACTCGCCCGCTGGCGTGAGGTGGAGGAGCCACTCGAGGTCATCAGTTGGATGCTGGGCTCGTTCTGCGAGAAGGAGCGGGCACCAGCGGGGGTGATCGACCCGCTCAGCGGTGCCTACACGCGCGAGTTCTTCGACGAGACGCTGCGCAACGAGCTGATGCGCACCGAGCGCCATCCGGCGGAGTTGAGCGTGATCCTGCTGCAGCTCCGGCGCTCGGCGCAGATGCTGGCGGACCAGCGGCCCTCGCCGCGGATGCTGGCGCTGACGGCGATGACCATGCGCCGGCAACTGCGCAGCGCCGACATCGTGGCGCGGCTGGACTCGCACCGCATGGCGGCGCTGCTGCCCGCGACCGGGCCGCGCAGCGCCCTGATCGCGGCCAGCCGCCTGGGCGAGGCGCTGCGCAGCGCCGAGCACCTGGAGGGCTGGAGCCTGGACATCGGTGTGAGCGGAGTGGCCATGGAGACGCTGGAGCCCGAGGAGCTGCTCAGTCAGGCGACGCACGCGATGATGTCGGCCCGGCAGGGGGCTGCGAAGCACCCGTTCGTCTACGTGTAAGCGGCGGATCATGTGGCGTGGCGTCGGAGCTGCTCATCGGGAAGCTCGCGGTACTCGATAGCGGGGTGCGGGCGCGGCTCAGTAGCCCTCCGGCAGGTTGAGCGGGTAGGTGCGGTACTTCATGCACGTCTCGAAGCACAGGTCCCACGCATCGAGGGAGATGTCGTGGCCGACGGAGTGCGTGCCCAGCACAAGCCCGCCGTCCCGCCCCGCCGACATGATGCGCAGCGTGTGATCGACAATCTCCTCCGGATCGCCCCGGGGCAGGATCAGTCCGTTTGAGAGCCCGCCGAAGAAGGCCAGCCTGTCTCCGAAGCGCTCGCGCAGCTCCACGCAGTCGAGCCCGGATTTGTATTCGACCGGGTAGATGGCATCGAAGCCCAGGTCGATGAACAGCTCCAGCAGCGGGCCGACATTGCCGTCGCTGTCGATGATGACCCTGGATGCGCCCGCGGCCTTGAAGCTCTCGACCATGAAGGCCCACGCCGGCGCCATGATCTTCTCGGCGGTGCCGGGGCTGAACATCGGCCCCACAGTGCCGGCCATGTCGTCGGAGATCCACATGCCGGTGTCATAGAGCTTCCAGCGATGCAGCTCCTCCAGCCCGATGGCGGTCAGGTGATGTGCGGTGCGCATGACCTGCTCGGCAGCCAGCTTCGGATCGCCGGCCATGTTCGTGAGCAGCTCGGCCTCGCCGGTCATGAAGTAGGTGCGGATGAACGGTCCGCCGGTCTTGGCGAAGACGCAGTACTGCTCCTTGAGCCGGTCCATCATGCGGTCGTACCGCGCGTAGCGCTCCGGGAGGTCGGGCGGGTCGAACTCGCCATACTTCAGCCGGCCGTGGGCATCGTACGCGCTGTCGATCTGGTGCATGAAGTACGCGTCGGGCCTCACGCGTATGGTGCGTCCCCAGCCGTCGCGCCGGATCTCGTAGCCGCTCTCCTCGCGCAGCGTGCCCGCCTTGGTCATGTAGGGCGTCTCATCGCCGACGATGACCTTCACCGCTACATCATAATAGTCGTCGATCGAGACCTGCGCCTCGGGATGAGCCTGCTCCCAGATGGCGGTGAACTCGGGCCAGAAGCTCATGTACATCGGGATGTAGTCCGGCTGCTCGAAGTTCAGGGCAGCCATGACGCGTTCCTGGTTGGTCATGCTCGATCACTCCGGCGGCCCGGGGGCCGACTCGCGGCTAGGGCACAATGACATGCACGGTGTCGGCGGTGGCCGCCACCAGCCGCTCGCCCAGCGCCTGCACCAGCAGCGGGCGAGCGCCGGCGTCGAGCGCGCCCGGCAGCTCCATCTGCGCATCCATCAGGTAGACACGCCCGTTGTCGCAGGCTACGCCAATCAGCGGCGCGCCCTCACGGGGCAGCAGCACGATATCATTGACCGCGTCACCGAAGTCGCGCTGCGCCAGCACCTCGCCCTCCGCGCCCAGGACGTAGACGTAGCCGGTCTCGGAGGCCGCGAGCAGCTCGTCGCCCGGGCGGTCGGCGAGCAGGTCGCCCATGAGCACCTCGGTGAAGGCGAAGCCGTAGTTGGGGAAGGTGAAGCGGTTCCCCCCGCTCCAGACGTCGCACGAGAACGCGCCGGTGGACGAGCCGTTGGCGACCTCATAGACGCCGTCGGCATCGAGATCGCCCACCGCCATCTGCACGTCGCCCAGCTCCGAGTAGGTGCGCCCGACGGCGCGGCCGTCGGCGTCGAAGATCTTCACCGCGCCGTAGCGGTTCGCCGCCGAGATCTCCAGCCGCCCATCACCGTCCAGGTCGCGTACGTCGAACTCCAGCGTCCCGTGCTCCTGGCGGTTGTAGCGCCAGATCAGGTTGAAGTCGGTGTCGTAGCGCGCGATGTTGCCGTTCATCAGCCCGGCGACGATGTCGAGGCGACCGTCACCGTCGAGGTCGGCCACCGCCAGCGCGCCCACCCGCGGCTGGCGCACACTCGAGGTACCGACGCGTAGCGGCAGGTCGCAGTGATGAGTACGCTCGACCGCGCCGGTCGCGGCATCCAGCACGTGGATGTGCTCGTCATCGGAGCCGATGAGCACCTCCAGCGCCCCGTCGCCGTCGATGTCACCGGCGACCGCGCAGCGCGTGGTGCCGCCGACCTCGTAGCTCCAGCGGACCTCGCCCGCCGCGGTCATGGCGTGGGCCTCGCGCCCGCGCAGCACGATCAGCTCCTGTGTCCCGTCGCCATCGAGGTCGATGGCTTCGAGCTTCTCGATCGGCTGGTGCGCCGTGTCCTCGGCGACCGGGACCGGGATCGAGCGCTCGGCGCCGATCGCCGGGGCCTCGGGGCCGGTCGCGGCGGCGGCAGCGGGCCCACCGGCGGCCGCGGCGCGCGCCACGAAGGCATCGAACATCCGCTGCAACTCGACAGTGCCCGCGGTCACTTCACCGAAGCCCGCCAGGTCCATCTCCAGCCGCCCGCCCTGCAGCATCAGCGGCATCCCACCCAGGATCACCGTGGTCAGGTCCTCGGGTCCCACGATGGTCATGTAGGGCGGGTCGCCGGTGAGCGAGCCGCTGAACGGCTGCTCCGCGTAGATCTCGCCACGGAAGTCGGTCACGTCCGCGGCCCAGATGCTGTCGCGCGTGAACGCCACCATCTTCATGCGCCCCTGCCCGCCCAGCCGCGCCTCATCGCCGACGGCGACGACCATCCACGGCTCGCCGTTGCGCATGACAACCACGGCCTCGTCGCTCACCCGGCGCAGGTCATACTCCTTGGCCTCCACCTCGGTGTCGTTGTAGAACAGCGTCTGGAAGGCGCGCTGCTCCCCCGTCTCCAGGTTCCCGCCCAGGCGCTGGCGCATGTAGGCGATCGCCCGACCGACGTGGTTGATGCGCCCGGTGAGCTTGCTTTGCGCCTGACCGTCGGCGATGATGCGGAAGCGCTGATCGGGCGCGCGCTCGATCATGCCCTCGGGCAGTGCCGGCGCGTCCTCGGCCTCGATCTGCGCGACCGTGTTGCCCTCGGCGTCGCGGAACACCATGCGGTCCAGCAGCGGACCGGGGCCCTCGCGTAGTGTGATGGTGATGCGGTGCACGCCCGCCTCGGGGATCTCGATGTTGGGCGTGGGCGTGTCCTTCTCCCAGGTCGCCGACGATGGGCCGAAGTTGCCCACCGGGATGTGGAACGGGATTCGCTCGCCCGCGTCGACCGAGACGTAGAAGCTGTCGGCGCCCGAGCTGACGCCCTGAGCGAACAGCGTCAGCTCCAGGTTGCCCGCGGGCAGCTCCAGCGCGGTGTCGAGCTGCGAGACCTGCGAGACGAACTTGACCGCGCGCTCGACGCCCTCGGCCGGGTTGGGCATCACCGTCAGCTCGCGGTTCCCCGCGCCGCCGATGGTCTGCCGCACGGTGCTCATGATCCGGCCATCTTCCAGCGTCTGCTCGCCCTCGGCCAGCATCTTCCAGTTGCCCACGAAGGTGTAGTCGTCGGCCTCGTTGGCGCGCAGGCGGTCGATCACCAGCACGAACTCGCCCTGCAGCCAGATGATGTTGCGCAGCCAGTCCACGCCGTTGAAGTCATACACCGCGGTCTCGCACATGGTCATGCCCGGCAGGTCCGCCAGCGATTCGAGCGACACGCACGACGGGATCAGCTCGGCGACGCGCCCGCCGCGGATGACGCTCACGCCGTTGTGGTCGGTGGTGTTGCGCACCAGGTAGTCGCCGTCGATCAGCCAGTCCTGGCCGTCGGCGAAGAACTTGATGATGCAGTTGCCGTCGTACTGCAGGTGCTTGCCGCGCGAGAAGCCGTCGAGCAGGAAGTACTCGGCGTCCATGTCCAGGCTCTCGCGGAAGGCGATCTTGTCGAAACACTGCTCCAGCGGGATGTTGGGCGGGGTGGGCTCACCGCCGTAGTCGGCGTGCTCGGTGGTATAGCGGTAGACCTCCGGGTGCAGGCGGAAGACGTTGGCGCCCACCAGGCCCCGCCACTCGACCGGCTCGATCGATGGGTCGTAGGGGCTGGCGTAGCCCCCTTCGCGCACGCGCTGCAGCCACCACAGGAAGCGGCCGTCGCGGTAGTAGAACAGCGGCCAGTGCTGGTTGGCGGTGTAGACCCCGTGCCCGTAGCCCGAGTCGCCGAAGCCCGCCACGTCGCCGGTGTTGTCGCAGATCGCCACCTCGTACTCGGCGATGCGCAGCACATTCCCGTTCTCGAAGAAGCTGTAGTTGTTCTCAGCCAGCGTGTATTCGATGGTGTGGCGCGGCACGATGGCCTCGTAGCCCGCCGAGTCCTCCTGCGGCTTCCAGCACTTGACCTGGTTGAGGAAGCACGCAGCGCACTTGCGCAGCATCAGCGCCATCTGGCCGTCCACGTTGCCATAGAAGCGCTCGAAGTAACGCGCCATCCAGTAGATCCCCAGCAGCGGGAAGGTGGTGTGGTTCCAGATGATGCCGTCGTTGCTCTCCAGCCCTCCGTAGCCCGAGGTGCGCGCGGGCAGCACGTAGAGCGCATTCAGGATTACGTTGGTCGCCGCCAGCCGCTCCTCATCGGTCCACACCGGCGCCTCCTCCAGCACATCCCACATGGCGCCGATCATGTTGGAGGTGGTCTCCTCCGGCCAGGTGATGTGGAAGTGCGGGTCGGTGTCGAAGCGTTCCGCGGCCTCGACCAGCAGAATGCGCTTGGCGCGCCGGGCCCACGCCAGGTCGCCCGTGTCGCGATACCGCTGCGCCGCCATCCAGAAGTCGCGCGTCACGTCCTGGCTCACCGGCGAGTCCAGCAGTTCCTGCGCGCGCTCGTCGCTCATGGGCTCGGCGCCGGAGACCTCCAGCAGCGGCTCGGCCAGCACCCACTCATTGCCCTGCGGCACGCGCTCGAGCAGCGCATCGACGCCCGCGCTCAGGCCATCGAGGTCCGAGGCCCCCACGACCACAATGTTGACGCCGGTCGGCCAGTTGTAGGGCTCATGCACCGTCTGCAGCACGTAGCGCCCCGCGCCGGGCTTGAGGGCGTCGATCTCCAGGTACTTGTTCATATAGAGCCGCTCGACCACGAAGTTGTTGTTCAGGTTGCCCAGGGCGATGATGGTCCGGTCGCCGCCGACCAGCGACCTGGCGTCGGTCGTGGTCTCCAGGCGCACGCCGGTCCGGGCCTCGACGCCCGCCGCCAGCCGCTCGGCAAGCGCGGCGTACTGCTCATCCAGGGCGCCGGTAACATCGATGGGCACGGCGATGATCGCAGCCGGCTGCCCGCCCTCGACGATGGGCGTGCGCAGGTTCAGCGGCCGCACCGTCTCGATGCCCATGGAGCCGTGCGCGGCCAGCGGGAAACGCGGTCCGAAGGTCTCGCGGTCCACCACGATCAGCGAGGCATCGTCGATCAGCGTCTCGGTGGTCCAGTAATGCTGGGTGTAGATGTAGATGGTGGCGCTGGTGGCGTCCTCGGGCGCCTGTCCCGCCACCACGGCGCGCTCCCAGTCCCCGCCGATGGGCGGCGTGACCGTCACGTTGGTCAGCCGGTTGCCGGGCATGAAGCGCAGTTGCAGGTTCATGGCCTGGTCATGGTTGCGCGCGATGGCCTTCGCCCACACCGAGAGGATGTAGGCCTTCCCGCCCTCGATGGGCACGTTCTGCGTAACCCCGATGGCATAGCGCTGGTCGCGCTCCTCAGGGCCGGTGTCGAGCAGCCGTACCGCGCGCTCGCCCGAGTGCGCGTCCTCGGTCATCTCCAGCACGCTCTCGGGCACCCCGCCGCCGTAACGGGCCCAGCCGACGGGGAGCCCGTCGTCGCCGACCTCCTCGAAGCCGGGGTTGCTGAGCAGGTTCTCCTGTGCGGACGCAGGCTGGCTCAACGCGCCCAGCGCAAGCAGCGACGCGACGGCAATCGGCGCAAGCAGCTTCCACGGGCAGGACATCCGGACCACCTCCGACATGACTGGGACGAGTGCGCGTCCCCCTTCGATTCGCCTGACCCGTGCACCTGCCACGGCAGGTGCACGGGTCGGTGCGGACGAAGGTGCTCTGCACCACGGAAGGGGTTGAGGTGATTCGACCATGCTCATCGACATCCACCGCCATTACAGCCGCGACGAGGGCGATCTCGAGCAGTACATGGACCGCGCCGCGTCCGTCGGCATCGAGAAGGTCGGCATGTCCACCTGCGGGCCGCTCTTCGGCCAGTTCGACAACGAGGGCGTCATCCGTGCGCGGGCTCTCTATCCCGAGCGCATCATCGGCTTCGGCTACGTGAAGCTCGGCATCGACGGCCCCGAGAAGGTCGATCACCTGCACGCCCTGGGCTTCGAGGCGTTGAAGATGATCATCCCCCGGGTGCCCTACGACGACCCCTCGCTGCTGCCAATCTACCGACGCGCCGAAGCGCTCGGCATGCCCTGCAACATCCACTGCGGCATCCTCGGGCGACTGCGCGGCGAGGCCGGGCACGATGTGCTCATGGGCCGCATGAGGCCGGTGATGCTCGACCTGCCGCTGCGCTACTGCCCGAGCCTGAAGATCCTCATGCCCCACCTCGGCCAGCCCTGGTACGAGGAGGCGTGGATGATGCTCGCCTACTGGGACAACCTCTACTGGGATCTGTCCAGCGTGATCCTCAAGCGCTCGACCGCGTTCCTGCGCGAGCTGTTCCTGGGCTGGGGCGAGGAGGTCTGGCAGCGTGTCTCGCGGCGGCTGTGCTTCTGCTCGGACACCTCGGACCCGGTGATGATGGCCGACGCCTACGAGGAAATGCTCAACGCTATGGACGCCGATGACGACCTGCGCGCCAGCGTCTGGCACGGCGCGGCGCAGCGACTGATGGCGACGGAGTAGGCGGCGGCGCAAGGCGGCCGGCGAAGGGCGCAGCCGCAAACGGAGGTCGCTGGCATGTCCTGGCTGCTGCTCGGATACGATGTCGAGTCCGGGGAACCCGATTCCCCCGTGACCCGTCAGTTCATCGACGCCCTGCGGCGCGCGCATGGTGAGCATGACGCGCCGGGGACGCTGTTCCTGTGCGGCCAGACGCTCGAGCATAATGTCGAGGCCATCCGCGCCACCATGGCCGATGGTCTCTTCGACTACGGCCAGCACACCTGGTCGCACGTGCTCTTCAAGACGCTCTGGCAGGTCAACGACGAGGGCGAGCGCATCATCCCCGGCGGCTCGGTCGAGGAGATCGCGCGTGAGGTCGATCGCGCGCAGACGATCATCCGCGAGCTGCTGGGCATGGAGGTCATCGGCCTGACCACGCCCTGGGGCTACTACCGCGGCCTGGGCGACCGGCCCGAGCTGCTGGCGATCCTGCACGGCAACGGCATCCGCTTCGTGCGCAGTTGGATGCGCAACGAGCAGGACTGGGTGCCGGTGCCGCTGAGCCGCCAGCCATTTCGCTACGTGGCGCAGGGCTTCGGGGACATCATGGAGTTCCCGCTCACCGGCCGACACGACTGCGACTGGGGCAATCGCCTGGGCTTCGAGCCGCGCGCCTTCGACAACGTGGCCGACTACGCGCAATATGTGGCCGGACAGCTTGACGTAATCGCGGCGAATGACTGGGCATTCGTGTATAATCAACATGACACCACCACGATGCGCTGGGACCCGGAGATGGTTGTGGTGCGCCGGCTCATCGAGCGTGCGCGCGAGCTGGGCGTGCGGGTCGGGCTCTACCGGGAGTACTGCGAAGAGCGCGGGGCCGCGGAGGGTGAGGTCTGAGGCCATGGGTTTCCAGGTCACCGGTATCAAGATCGGGAACGTGGCCGAGTTCGACTGGCGCTTCATGCGCGCCCTGATCGAGCTGGAGTTGTCGCTGCGCGTGGGCGACCGCGTGCAGATCGTCGGCCCGGACACCGATTTCAGACAGATCGTGCGCGAGATCAAGCTCGCGCGAGAGAAGGTCAAGCGGGGGAAGTCAGCCCAGAAGGTCTGGGTGCCGGTGATCAACCGGGTGCGGCCGGGCGACGCGGTGGTGAAGCTGCCGCCGGGGCGGGTGGACGAGGCTCCGCCGCTGCCGCCGATCGTCCCCAATCCGCGTGATACGGACTGCTGAGGAGGCTGAAGAGGATGTGCCGGCGCGGTCGTGTGGCGTTGCTCATCTCACTGGTCGTTGTGGGGGCCGTCGTCCTGATCGGCTGCGGCGGCGACACCACGCCCGTCCCCCCGGACCCGGACCCCGCCGCCATCGAGGGCCAGGTTGATGTCGCCGGCGCCCCCGGCGACTACGAGCTGCTGCTCGACGGGCGGCCGGTCCCGGGCGGCCTGCAGTCTGACGGCAGCTACCGCATCGAGGGCGTCGCGCCGGGCCGGCACAGCATCACGGTGGTCGGGCCCGACGGAATGACCGGCGGCCACGCCTCCGTCGAGGTGGTCGCGGGCCGCCGCGCGCGGGCGCCGGAGATCGTGCCCGAGCTGGGCGGGCAGATCGTCGGCATCGTGACCGTGCGCGCCGAGGACGGAGTGCGCGCGCTCGTGGGCGTCGAGGTCGCGGCACAGCCCGCCTACGTCATCGCGATGGTGGAGGACGGCACCGGCGATGAGACCGAACCGGGCACGGCTCCCATCCGGAACCCGGACCTCCGGCCTCCGCCCGATGACCTGCCGGCCTTCAGCACCTTCACCGATGAGAACGGCTCGTTCATCCTGCGCGCGGTGCCCGAGGGCGAGTACGTGGTCACCGTGGCCCAGCCCGAGATGCGCGGCGCCTGGCAGTGGGTGTGGGTGGCCGCGGGCCGCACGGCGGTCGCCGATTTCGAGCTGCGCCCGGAGATTGAGCCGGGGGTGGGCACGGTCCGCGGCCGCGTGCTGGGGGCGGGCGAGGGTGAACGCGTGCCGCTCGTGGGCGCGCGTGTGACCATCATGGGCGAGGCGCCCTGGGAGCCGATCGGGCCGCCGGAGATATGCGAGGACATGCCCGTGCGCGCCGCCGATGAGGCGGGCGGCAGCGAGGGCGATGGTGAGGGCGTGGACGGCGAGCCGGGGCGCATCCCTCCCGACCCGGACATGATCTGCCCGCCCTGCATCGCGTCGGTAAGCACGCTCACCGACGCGCAGGGCGCCTACCGGCTCAACGCGCCGTCGGGATGGTCCACGATCGAGGTGTGGATCGAGGGCTGGGAGCCCGCGTGGGAGGAGATCACCATCCTGCCGGGCGAGACGGTGACGAAGAGCTTCACGCTGGAGCCGTGGGGCGACGGACTGCCGGGGTCGGGGCCGCCGCCGGTGCCGCTGCCTCCCGGCAATGGTCCCGAGCCACCCACGCCGCCCGGCGGTGACGACGCCACGCCCGGCGCGTAGCTTGCGCCGCCCGCAGGAGGCCCCGCGCCGCACCGGGGCGAACCCATCGGCTGTTGGGCATGCCCCCGGTCGGCGCCACGTGCGCCGGCGCTGAGGAGGCCGGTGGTTGCGCCTCGGCAGAATCCTGCTGATCGGCTTCGTGCTGCTTGTCCTGGCGAACCTGTGGGTTCGCCAGGGCGCGCTCATCACTCTGGCCGCCCAGGTCGCCATGGCGGTGCCGCCGGTACCCGCGCTGGCGGCGCTGCTCGTTCTGCTCGGTGCGCTGGGCCTGCTGCGCCGCATCGGCATCAGCCGCGAGGACGTCATCGGCGTCTACGCCTTCCTCACCCTCGCGGTCGCGCTCACCTCCGGCGCCGCCATGCGCTTCTTCCTGCCCGCCCTGTCCACACCGTACTACTTCGCCTCAACCGAGAACCGCTGGGCGGAGTTCTTCCGGTACATCCCCACCTGGATGGTGCCGCAGGGCGACGAGGTCATCCGCCGGTACTTCGAGGGCTCCGACGGCGCGCCCGTGCCCTGGGACGCCTGGGCCGGGCCGCTGGCCGCCTGGCTCGCCTTCTTCGTCGCGCTCTACGGCCTGCTCATGTGCATCGCCCTGGTCTTCCGTCCGGTCTGGGAGCAGAGCGAGCACCTCGCCTACCCCATGGCCGAACTGCCGGTCATGCTCGCCGGCTACAGGCGCGACACGCTGCACGGGCTGTGGACCAACGGCCTGTTCTGGACCGGCTTCGCCCTCATCTGCCTGCACAACCTGTTCAACATCCTCAACGCCTTCAACCCGGCGGTCACCGCGCTCGGGCTGGAGACCAACCTGAACAACCTGCTCAACGAACACCCCCTCACCGCCCTGCGCCCGCTGGTCTTCCGCTACCGCCCGCTCATCTTCGGCATGGCCTACATGATGCCCGGCGACATCGTCATCTCGACGCTCCTGTTCTACTTCGTCTACCTCAAGGGCCTGGCGCTGTTCGGCGCGGTGCGCGGCCTGCAGCTCCCGCAGTTCCCCTACTACCGCCAGCAGAGCATGGGCTCGATGGTGGGCATGACCGCGGTGGTCATCTATGGCGCGCGGCACCGCATCCGCGCGGTCTTCGCGCGCCTGGCCGGCCGCGGCGATGGCTCGCGGTGGCTGCCCCTCCTGCTCATCGCCAGCGCCCTCGTGGTCTACGGTTTCTGGGCACTCGCCGGGATGAGCTGGTGGGTCATCCTCGCGTACTACGGCCTGATCCTGTCTTCGGCGATCACCTACCTGCGCGCCCGCGCCGAGACCGGCTACCCGCACCACTGGATCAAGCCGCTCGACCAGGAGCGCCAGATCCTGATCTCCCTCCTGGGCACCGAGCGCCTCGCGCCGGGCGGCAACTTCCGCTCGCTCACACTGCTGACCGTGCAGCACTTCCTGTCGCGCGGCTACCTCCCCCAACTCGCCGCCTTCCCGCTCGAAGCGTTCAGGATGGCGCGCGAGATCACAGTGGACCTGCGCCGCATGATCGTGCTCATGGTGGTGGCGGTGGTCCTCGGCTCGCTGGTGAGCTGGTGGATGCACATCGACACCGCCTACGTCTACGGCGCGAACATCCTCGAGGGCGGCACCACCAGCGGCGGCCAGCGCGTCGCGCTCACCGTCAACGCCTACGAGGCCCTCGCCGGCTGGATGCGCGGGCCGGCCGCCCCCAACCGCCCGCAGGCCATCGCGGCTTCCGCGGGTGCGGGGCTGGTCATCGTGCTCGCAGCCCTGCGCCGGCTGTTCATCTCCTTCCCGCTGCACCCGATGGGCTACGTCTTCGCCCTCACCGGCGCGGGTGAGAACGGCTGGGCCGCGCTGTTGGTGTGCACCATCATAAAGCAGATCGCCCTTCGCATCGGCGGCATGAGACTGTATAATCGGCTGCTGCCGTTCTTCCTGGGTGCGATCGTCGGGCACTTCTTCGCGGCCGGAACGGTATGGAGCCTCATCGCCAGCTACGGCGGCGAGGGGTTCAACAAGTACCCGGTATGGTTCTGAGAACGGCAGGGCAGTGGGCATGGGGGATGGGGCATCGGGAACGGCGACGGCGGGAACGGCAACTGCGGGGACGGCCCCGGGATGGGGCAGCGGGGGCGGCAACCGCGGGGGCTGGGGGCGGACCGTGGGGCAGGCCGCCGGCCTGCCGGCGTGACGGGGGCGCGTGTGTGACAACCCGACGTGGAAGGGACCAGACACTGTGCGGACAGGACGCGTGCTGCTGGTCGGGCTGATCTTCCTCGTGCTGGCGAACCTGTGGGTGCGCCAGGGCGCGCTGCTGACCCTCGCCGCCCAGGTGGCCATGGCGGTGCCGCCGGTGCCCGCCCTGGTGACCCTCCTCGTGCTCCTCGCGGGCCTGCGCGTGCTGCGCCGGGTCGGCTTCGGCCGCAGGGAAATCCTGGGCGTCTACGCCTTCCTGACCCTCGCCGTCGCCCTCACCTCCGGTGCCGCCATGCGCTTCTTCCTGCCCGCCCTGGTCACCCCCTACTACTTCGCCTCGGCCGAGAACCGCTGGGCGCAGTTCCACAAGTTCATCCCCGATTGGGCGGTGCCGCACGGTGATGAGGTGATCCGCCAGTACTTCGAGGGCACCGACCTGCCCACCGGCGGCATCAGTGCCTGGTTCACGGCCGTCCCCTGGGGCGCGTGGCTCCAGCCGCTGGCCATCTGGCTGGCATTCTTCGTCGGCTTCTACGGCCTGCTGCTGTGCATCGCCATGGTCTTCCGCCCCATCTGGGAGGAGGGCGAGCACCTCGCCTACCCCATGGCCGAGTTCCCGCTCATGCTCGCCGGCTTCCGCCAGAAGACCCTCCACGGCGTATGGACCAATCCCATCTTCTGGTCGGGCGTGCTCATCGTCGGCCTCTACCACCTGTTCAACATCTTCAACGCCTTCAACCCCGCCATTCCCGCCCTGGGCCTGAGTACCCCGCTGTCGCCGTTGTTCGTCGAGCACCCCCTGACGGCGCTGCAGCCGCTGACCATCGAGTACCGCCCGGAGATCTTCGGCATCGCCTACATGATGCCCAGTGACATCGTCGCCTCCACGTTGATTCTCTACTTCGGCTACTTCAAGGGCCTCGCCCTGGGTGGGGCCATGATGGGCGTAGACATCCCCGGATACCCCTTCGACTACCCGCAGGCCATGGGCGGCTTCGTGGCGCTTGCGCTGGTACTCATCTACGGCGCGCGCCACCGCATCGTCCAGGTCTTCGCCGCGCTGGGCGGCAGGGGCGGCGAGACGCCCTGGCTGGCCATCGGCTTCATCGTCAGCACCGCCGTGGTCCTGGGCTTCTGGCTGATCTTCGGCATGAAGCTGTGGATCCTGCTGGTCTACCTCATCCTCCTGCTCAGCCACAGCATCGGCTACATGCGCATCCGCGCCGAGACCGGCTTCCCCACCTGGTGGATCAAGCCCCTCAACCAGGAGCGGGACATGGTCATCAACTTTTTCGGCACCGAGCGCCTGGCGGCGGGCGGCAACTTCAGCAGCCTGGCGGGGCTCGAGGTGCAGAACTGGATGTACCGCGGCTACTTCGCCCAACTGGTCGCCTACCAGGCCGAGGCGCTGCGCATCGGTGGTGAGATCAAGGTCGATCGCAAGCAGATCGCCTCCCTGATGATCTGGGCGGTGATCCTGGGCTCTGCGGTAAGCTGGTGGATGCACATCAGCACCGCCTACGAGCTGGGCTCGAACGTGCTCGAGGGCGGCACCACCCAGGGCGGCACCCGCGTCGCGCTGATGACTCAGGCCTACGACCAGCTCGCCTCGTGGATGCGCGGCCCTGCCGACCCGCAGCGCAACCCCTCAATCGCCTTCGCGGTAGGCGCCGCCGTGGTCATCCTGCTGGCCGTCCTGCGCCGCCTCTTCCTGCAGTTCCCCCTGCACCCCAGCGGCTTCGTGATGGCGCTCACCGGCGGCGGCAGCATCGGCTGGGCCATGCTCCTGCTCTCGCTCATCATCAAGACCATCGTGCTGCGCCTGGGCGGCATGCGCCTGTACAACCGCCTGCTGCCCTTCTTCATCGGCGTGGTGGTGGGCCACTACTTCTGGTCGGGCACCGTCTGGGCGCTCATTGCCAGCTTCGGCGGCGAGGGCTTCAACAAGCTGCCGGTGTGGTTCTGAACGACCGGCAATCGGCAAGCGGCAAGCGGCAAGCGGCAATCGGGAAGCGGGAAGCGGGAAGCGGGAAGCGGGAAGCAAGCGCCGCGGCTGTGAACAGCCGCCCTCCGAACGTCATCCACAATCTCACTCAAGACGCACCAGCGGCGGAAGGCTGCCGGGCCCGTCGAGCACATGTCGTCGCACCGTTCGTGGGACAGGTCACCCGACCTATCCGTCGTTTGCCCTCGCCGTCGCCGTTCGCCGTCAGAGCGGCCCGCTCGCCTCACCGGCCCGCCCTTTGCCTTTGCCGCCGTCGTCCGCCGTTGGAGGGGCCGCTCGACGGGGCCGCCGTCCTTTGATGACCCTCAGTCCACCTCCGCCGGGCTCTCCGCGATCACGCGATGGTACGCGCTCTTCCAGTACTGCCTCACCATACGCTGGGTGTTGAAGAACGAGCCGTTGTAGGCGATGCAGTAGCGCCGGATGCGCGCGAACTCCAGCGGGCTGTCGTAGTAGATCGGCATGACGGTGTGGTGCAGCTTGTCGTAGAGGTCCGCGATCTCCTGGCCGGGCTCAGAAGTGGCGTCACGGTCGCCGATCGCCCAGCCCGTGATTCCCTCAATATGCCCCTCGAGCCACCAGCCATCGAGCACGCTCAGGCTCGGCACGCCGTTGAAGGCCGCCTTCATGCCGCTCGTGCCCGAGGCCTCGTGCGGCTTGAGCGGCGTGTTCAGCCACACGTCCACGCCCGACACCAGGAACTTGGCCAGCTCCATGTCGTAGTCCTCGAGGTAGACCACCGGCACGTGGCCGCGCAGCTCCTCGGCGGCCTCGAACACCTCGCGGATCATCTGCTTGCCGCCCTCGTCGCGCGGATGCGCCTTGCCCGCGAACAGGATCTGCAGCGGCCCCATCCTGCGCGCCATGCGCTTGAGCCGCTCGATGTCCGCGAACAACAGGTCGGCTCGTTTGTACTCGGTGGCGCGGCGGGCGAAGCCCATGGTCAACGCAGTCGGCGACAGCCGCTGGCCGGTGCGCCGCGCAACCTCGTTGAGCAGGTCCTGCTTGGCCTCACGGTGCGCCGACTGAATGTCCTCGAGCGGGATGCCCAGCGCGTAGCGCAGGTACTGATTGTCCTGTCGCCAGACCGGGATCTGATCGTCGAACAGGCGCGCGAACGGCTGCGAGGTCCACATCGCCGTGTCGGCGCCGTTGGTGATCGAGTGCACCGGATAGTCCGGGAACATGTCGGCCGAGATCTCACCGTGGCGCAGCGCCACGCCGTTGATGTGGCGCGAGAAGCGCAGTGCCAGATAGGTCATGTTCAACTGGCCGTCGTGGCGGCAGCCCACGTCCTCGAGCAGCCGGGCGCGGCGCGGGCCCAGCACGCGCGTGACCAGGCTCCAGTCGAACTTGTCGTGCCCCGCCGGCACCGGGGTGTGCGTGGTGAACACGCAGTGGCTGCGCACCGCGCGGATGTCGTCGTCGCTGACGGTATCGGGCGCGCGCGCCCCGGTGTGGCGTTCGAGCAGCCCCAGGGCGAGCAGGGCCGAGTGGCCCTCGTTCATGTGATAGATCAGCCGGCCGTCAATACCCAGGGCATGAAGCATCTCCACCCCGGCCAGCCCCAGCAGGGCCTCCTGGCACAGCCGGTAGTGGCGATCGCCGCCGTAGAGGTCGTTGGTCAGGGCGCGGTCCCAGTCGGAGTTTTCGGGCAGGTCGGTGTCGAGGAACAGCACGTTGACGTGGCCGCCAAAGATGCCCTCGATCAGATAGCGCCACGCGCGCACCTGCACGGTGCGTCCCTCGATCTCGATGCTCACCCGCCGGGTCAGCGGCTGCAGGTGGTCTTCCGGCACCCACTGCGTCGGTGACTCAGTCTGGTTGCCGTGCGCGTCCAGGTGCTGCGTGAAGTAGCCGTTGCGGTACAGCAGAGTCACGCCGATGATGGGCATGCCCAGATCGGCGGCGGCGCGCAGGGTGTCGCCCGCCAGCACCCCCAGGCCGCCCGAGTAGGTCGGGATGGCGGCCTTGATGCCGATCTCCATGGAGAAGTACGCGATGGCCTCCTCACGGTCCCCCGGCGCCCGGTTCTCGCTGCTGCTCAGGACAAACGGTACGGTGCTCACAGTTGCCTCCTGTCAGGTTGAACTCGGCTCCGCCGCCCCGCTGCGCGCGGGTGGCGGCCCGTCGGGATGAGATCATGCGTATGGATGTGAACGACGGGTCGGCGGATGGGTGGCCATCGTCGCGCATCGACATGACTGCCTCTCCCCCCGGCCCCCTCTCCGTCCCGAAGGAGCAAACGGCACCGTGCCGTGACCCGTGTCTGCGGGACGCTCCCGTGCGTGCCGCCTCCCGAACGGAAGGGGCGGTCCCGAGCGCAGCTCGGGACGGGGGAGGCCCGCACCACGCGGCAGCAACGTCCGCCGGCCCTCAGTACCACCCGAACTCGTCGAGCGCCTCAACCATCGCCAGGACGTTCTCGGCCGGCACATCCGCCTGGATGTTGTGCGATGGGTTGAGCACGTAGCCGCCGCCGGGCGCCAGGTCGTCGATGCGCCGACGCACTTCGTCGCGCACCTCCGCCGGCGTGCCCCGCGGCAGCACCCGCTGGGTGTCGATGGCGCCCCAGAAGCTGATGGCGTCGCCGAAGTCGCGCTTGAGCGCGGCGGTGTCGCCCATCCCCGCGGCGTTGACCTGCACCGGGTTCAGGATGTCGATGCCGGTTTCGATAACGTCGGGCAGCAGATCCACCACCGAGCCGCAGGTGTGGAAGAACAGCTTCGCCTGCGGCGCCCCGCGCCTGATTGCCTCGTGATACTGCACGTAGCGCGGCGCCAGCAGCTCGATGAACCACTCGCGGCGGATCATCGGCCCGTCCTGCAGGCCCAGGTCGTCCCCGTTGTAGAAGATATCGACATACGGGCCCACGCGCTGAAGCAGGGCGTCGGCGTAGACCACCTTCAGCCGCGTCACGTGGTCGAGGATCGCCTCGGTCACCGGCCGGTTGACCAGCAGGTTCATGTAGCCCTGGTCGTAGCCCTGCAACCACAGCACCATCTCGAGCATCCCCGAGCCGAAGCCGCCCACGATCACCGGGTAGTCGCCCGAGGACTTGATCGCCCGGCAGGCGTCCTCGATGGCGTCGAGGTCCAGCGATGCCAGCGGGTCGGGCCAGGCGTAGGCATCCACGCCGGTCACGGTCTCGACGCCGGCCAGCGGGTGGGCGTACATGTCATAGTAGAGGCCGCCATCCTTCGGCATGCGCCGCTTGAGGCCCCACTCGTCGGTCGCGTAGAGGTACTCCTCGTCCTCTTCGGAGTCGCTCGCGGCGCGTCCGGGGAGCTTCAGGGAGACGCTGCGCGTATCTACGCCCAGCTCGCGCAGCACCTCCTCGTGAGGCATGGCGAGCTGCTGGACCGGGTCGTACAGTGGCAGCGGTTCGAGGTCCGCCAGCCCCAGCGCCTGCACCAGCCGGTCGTAGGCGATGCGGTGGATGCCGGTCACGAAGGTGGTGCCCAGGTCGAAGGGCACCCGGTCGGGCTCAGAATGGCTCAGAGCGGTCAGCACGCGCTCTCGCGAGGTCATGGCGATCCTCCAGGGGGCGCAGACGGGCGCCCGAGAGGGCATTGTACGTGCTGGCAGGCGCGCGGGTCAAGACTCGGAGGATTGCGCGCAGGAGCACAGTGGTAGTGTGCGGTTGGTGCACGATAGGAATGTCCTCCCCCCGCCGGGCACGCTGGCGCCGGGCATCGCGGTGCTGCGCCTGCGGAGACGGCGCGGTGCCGCCTGAGCGCGGCCGTCACGTCTCCCGCGGCTGCACCTCATCGTGCTTGCAGGCGTCGCAGAAGCGCGCGATCGGGCAGTGGTGGCAGTCGGGGCGCGAGGGGTGGCAGCACTCGCGGCCGTGCTGCACCATGTTGAGGTGGAGCTGGAAGTACAGCTCCTCGGGGATCGCGTCGCGCAGCGTGTCGTGGGCCTTCTCCGGCGTCGAGTCCTCGGGCAGCCAGCCCAGCCGCGAGGCCACGCGGAAGACGTGCGTGTCCACCGGGAAGAAGGGCATGCCGCAGTCGAACAGCAGCACGATCGCCACCGTCTTCGGCCCCACGCCCTTGAAGCCCGCCAGGTAATCCCAGGCCTGGTCCGGCTCCATCGCGCAGACGTGCGCCATCGACAGCTCGCCGCGCTCCTCGTCAAGCTGTCCGAGCAGCTCGTGGATACGCCTGCTCTTGGTGGGCGCGAGGCCCGCCTGCTCGATGGGGCCCTCGATGGCCTGTGGGCCGGCCTGCAGCGCCTCGCGCCAGTCGGGGAAGGTTTCCTTCAGGCGTTCGAAGGCCGGGATGGAGTTGCGGTCGGTGGTGTTCTGCGACAGGATCGTGCGGATGAGCGTGTCCAGTGGCTCCCGCGGCTCGCGCCGCTTCTCGCCGTAGCGCTCGGCCAGCAGCTCATCGACGCGCCGGAAGGTCCGCGGGCGCAGGTTCTTCGCCACCGCCGCTCCTCCCGTCATCAGCCCGCTTCCTGCGCGCCCTCGACCTCGGGCGGCGGGGCCTCGCCGCCGGGCGGGCGCTGGTCGAGCAGGGCCACGTCCTCGACGGTCACGTTGCCCGCCGCGTCGCGCAGGCGGATCTTGATCCCGGTCTCGCCCTCGGGGATCTCGGGCAGGCTGATGGTGAACAGCTCGCGCATCGAGTCGAGCATGCCGTCATCGGGCGGCGCCGCGCGCCAGCGCTCATCGCCCGCGAAGGTCCAGTCGACCGAGGTGATGCGGCACAGCTCGTCGGTGGCCAGTCCGTGCACCGTGCGCGGCTCCTCATCCCGCCGCGGCGTGCTCAGCAGCGTCAGCGTGGGGTAGGTGTTGTCGATGGTGATGTTCTCGATGACGACCTCGTCGCGCTCGGCGCCGATGGGGTTGCTGGGCTCGTCGCTCAGCACGAACTTGAGCGTGTAGTGCCCGTCGGCCACGTCGGTGGTGTCCCACGTGTACGAGGTTTCGTCCTCGACGGTGGTCACCAGCGTCCACTCCTCGGCACCCTCGCCGCGCGAGAAGATCGTCGTGACGAGTGTGTCCTTGTCGTCGTCATCGGCCTCCCACGAGAGCTTGAACTCGTCGCCGCGCAGGGCGTCGCCGGCCTCAGGCTCGGAGACCTTCAGCTCCGGACGCCGGTTGCGCGGCAGGTAGAGCAGCTCCATGCGCCGCACCTCAAGCCCGCCCGCCCAGCTCCCGGCCAGGCGCAGGCGGTACTGCGCGTAGCGGCCCGGCGGCGCCGGCACCACCTCGCCCGAAGCGCCCAGCGGCGCCGTCCAGGCGCTCCAGCTTCCGTCGTCGGGCACCTGGTTGTTACCCGAGCGCGCGTCCACGGTGAGCGTGGCGCCATCGGGCACCGTGGCGTCCCAGAGCATGCGCGCCCACCGGCTCAGGCGCTCCGCGTCGAGCGCCGCCGAGCGGTAGGTGCCCTCGGTCGCCGTGCGCAGGTCGATGCGCCACACGCGCGCAGGTCCGGCGCCGGCGGCGTAGACCACCCCATCGCCGGCGGCCAGGCGCACGATCTGCTCAGATACCTCGTCCTGCAGCGCCACCGCCGTGTCCTCGGCGCCGTCGAAGGCGATGAGCTTGCCGTCATCGGCCGTCCCCGCCCATGCCCAGCCTTCGGCGCACGCGACGTGGTGCATGACGTCCTCGTCGGACGAGTACACCTCGCGCCCGTGGCCGTCCGGATCGACCAGGTAGATCTTGCCCGACCTGGCCGTGGTGACCACCAGGCGACCGTTCAGCGCCGCGACGCCGGTGCAGCCCCGGTCGTCGGTGCCGAACACCTCGCGCACGCGTCCCCCGGACAGCACCTCGAAGACCGTCGCCTGCTCGTCGCCGCCGGCCACGTAGAGGCGCTCGCCATCGAGGGCGAAGTCCAGCGCGTGCGGCTGGCTGATGGTGGCGGCCAGCTCCGCTTCGTCGCCGAGGCGGTAGATGCGCCCGTCGGGCCCGGTGCCGGCGACCACCGCGCCGGAGGCATCACGCGCCAGCGCCCACACGTAGCTCACAGGCAGCTCGTGCGCGACCGCCAGCGCGCCGTCCGCGCCGATGCGCAGCACGCGGCCGTCGGGGCCGGTGCCGGCCAGCACGCCGCCGTCGCCGGTGGGCAGCAGGCTGAGCACCAGCAGGCTGCCGGTGTCGCACACCACTTCGGCCTCGCCGTCGGGCCGCCAGCGGTAGACGCGCCCGGGGTTGGCGGTGCCGAACCAGACGCCGTCGCCATCGGCCACCAGCGACCAGATGACCGGCTCCCGGGCGGTGGCGATCATCTCCGAGTGCGGCGCGAGCATCACCGCCCCGTCGGAACGCACCATCGTGCCTTCGGTGCGTCCGGCCTCGAAGTCGTCGGCGGTGGTGTGCGTGAAGCTGCTCAGGCCGCGGCTGAGCGCCTCGCCGTCGGGTTCGGGGTGTTCGCCGCCGTCCTCCTCGGGCTCCTCCCCTTCCTCGTCCGCGGCCTCCTCGTCGACCGTGTCGGTTACCTCGTTGACCAGCCCCGGCTCATCCCCTGGCGCCAGCTCCTGCGTGGGCAGATCGCCGTCCTGCAGTCGCCGCGCGCCGGCGGCCAGCGCCGACGCCGCCCACCAGGTGTGCGGCAGTTGCGTCGCCAGTGCCGCGTAGCCGGCCGTGTACTCCTCGCGTTCCGACTCGCTCGGCTTCACCTTGCCGCGCTCGCCCATGCGGTTCTCAGTGGGCAGCCGCGCGACCTCGTAGCCGATGAGGTAGTGCTCGCTCGCGAAGGTCTCGCTCATCTCCGCGTAGCCCGCGGTCAGGTCGCTGGCCTCGTCCGCCGACAGCGCCGTCACCGCGCTCAGCGGCAGGCGCGGCAGCTCCGTGCCCTCCATGCCGACGGTGGCCTGGGGCAGCGCCACGGCCACGTAGAGCTGGTCGGCGCGCTTCATGGTCTCGATCAGCTCGGACAGGTCCTCCAGGCTGTCGATCTGCGGCATCAGCAGGCGCAGGTAGGACTTGAGGCTGAACTCCTCGTCGCCCGCCGCCGCGCCCACGCGCATCGAGCCCTTGGGCAGGTCCTCGGGCAGGTCGAAGCGCACCACCTTCTCGAAGGCCTCGCCGTTTTCGGGGCGTATGACCACGTGCACCGTAAGCTGCTCGCCCGCGCGCGCCACGTGCTCGTCGGTGTACACCCGCTCGATGGCCGCGATCTCCTCGCTGCTGCGCAGCGTCACCGTGGCGTCGAGCGCGGCCACCTGCTGCTGCTGGAAGCGGTTCTCAGTGAGATAGTACATGGCCTCATCGACCCAGCTCGTGACGGGGCCGAGGAAGCCTGGATGCCAGATGACGTCGCGGCGGCGGATGACCGCGCCGCCGTCGCCGCGCAGCTCGAAGTCGATGGTGCCGATGCCGTCGCTGCCGGGGTAGAAGGTCGCCTCCAACGCGCTGGACAGGCCCGACATCATCAGCCCGGGCGTGAGCATCTCCTGCTGCGCGACGCGCACATCGAAGCGGCGGGTCATGCCCCGATCCTGGTCGGTGACGGTGAAGTGCCCGGGCACCATGGGCGCGTCGCCGCCGATCGTTCCGGCGATTGACCACGCGCCATCCTCGGTCAGCGCGCCCACGGTCGCGATCGGCGAGGACAGCTTGTTGGAGCGCGAGATGCTGGGCAGAAAGCCGTGCACCCACGCGGTGGTCAGGGGCAGCTCCACCGCGCCCATCTGCATGAGCGGGTGCCCGAAGGCGAGAATGCGGTCGCCGTCGCGCCAGGTGAGGGTGCCGATGGCGCTGACGTCGAAGTCGCCCTCCATGAGCGTCACGCCCACCGCCGCCCCCGGCTGCAGCTCCACCGGCACGTCGTCGGCCAGCCGTCCGGGTCCGGGCATGGTCTCGAGCCCGTGGGGGCCGAGCAGCTCGTTCAGCCGCGACATGCCGTTCTCGCCCATCCCCGCGACGCTGACGATGGGGCTCACCGGCCGCAGGTTGATGGTGTGCTCGTCGTGGAAGGCCGGACCGCTCGCGTCGATGCGCGCGTGCTCGACCCAGCGCCCGGCGAGGCGCGCCCCGCGCAGCTCATGGTCGGGCGGAAGCGCCGCCTGCGGCTGCCGACCGCCCATCCACGAGTCGAGCATCGACTCTATGCAGGTCACGCCCGCGATGGGCTCGCGCAGGAAGCTCCAGCCGTAGGCGATGGCGCCGATGAGCCGCCCGTCGATGAAGATGGGGCTGCCGCTCATCCCGCCGATGATGCCCGACTCCCGCTCGATCACCGGGCCGGAGGTGACCTCGATGAGGATCAGGTCCTCGCCCAGGTTGGCCTTGGAGAGCACCCCCAGGACCTCGACGTCGAAGCGCGTAGGGTCGACGCCCTGGAAGACGGTCAGGCCGTAGCCGGTCATGCCTCGCTCGATCTCGGAGACGCGCATCATGGTCTCGGGATCGAACTGCGGCGCGTTCACCACCGCGGCATTCGCCACAGGCGCGAGCACGGCGACCGCGAGCAGCGCGGCCGGGAGCAGCGGGGCCTTGAGGCGCATCGGGCATCTTCCTTGCCGGCGAACACCGCGGGGCACCGGGCGGCCGGGTCACGATGGCGCGTTGGGGCGGGTTTCGGGGTGGGGGGCGGGGATTCCTCTGCGGGCCTCGCGGCAGACGGCCCGTGACGCCGCTGCCGTTGCCGTCCCGTGGGCCGGGCGTCCTCGCACGGGCACCGTTGCCCTCGTCATTGCCGTTCGCAAGACAGGCTCCCCCAGCTTGTCCGCCGTTCGCTTCCGCGCAGGCGCGTGTGGTGAGGGGCGGCGTGTCACGCCGCCCCTCACTCGCTACGATTCGTCCGCAGCGTCATCCTCCGTAGGAGCGCCCGGCGGTGGCTCTTCGGCCGGTGGCAGGTCGCCCGGGACGTCGTCGTAGTTGGCGGTCGGCTCATCCGCGCCGCCCCTGCCGGCGAAGCGCCGGGTGATCCACGTGCCATCGGCGCGTGTGCCGAAGCCGGTCATCAGCGCGCCGCCGATGGCGAACGCCATCAGCGCCAGCCACGCGCTGCCCGCGACGAAGCTCAGCACCGGCGCCAGGTGGGGCGACCCGACCCACTGCAGCGCGAAGCCCAGCAGCGCCGCCACGCGGAAGACCGCCACTCCCAGCATCGCCAGGCCGAGCACGGACGCGATCCGCCAGCCGGTGCTCACGACCAGGCGCCGGCCGACCAGCAGGTTCAAGCCCACCAGCCCGAGCAGGAACGCGCCGAGGACTCCAAGGCCCACAAAGGGCACCAGCACAAGTCCCACGCACGTGATCGCCAGGATGAAGCACACCGGCGCGAGCAGCAGCAGCGTCAGCCCGCCGTGCGCGAAGGCCGCACCGGGCCGCCGGGCGATGTTATCGGCGACGTTCCGCGTCGCGTTGGGGAAGAGCCCGGCCACCAGCAGCGCCAGCAGAGCGGCGAAGACCGTGCCCGCAACCCACACGCCGCTCGCCTCGCCCTCGGCTTTCTCCGCCGGCAGGCTGCGGCCGCGCGCGAGGCCGGAGAGCGCACTGCCGAACTCGCTCTCGCGACCCTCGTGGATTGCGCTCGGCTCCTTGTGCACTGAGGCCCCGAGGGTCACGATGTCACCGGTCACCCGGCTGTTCGGGTCCATGCGCACCGGTCCGCCGAAGCTCGCAATGTCGCCATCGACCTCGCCCTGGACGGTCACTGCGCCGCCGAAGCTGGCCACGTCGCCGCGCACCCTCCCGATGATGTTGATCGGCCCGCCGAAGGAGGCGACATCGCCGACGCGGATCTCGTCCGCGGGCACCGTGATCGGCTGCCCGAAGCCGCTCAGATCCCCGCGCACCTCGTGCTGCTCCGGCTCGGCAATCTCGGGCTCCTCGGTCTGGGCGCCCTCCACGGACTCAGCCTCCGCCTGCTCGTCCGCCACGGGCTCTTCGGCAGGCACTTCCGGCTCCGCCTCAGTCTCGGCCCCATCGGCCGCCTCTTCGGTCTCCAACGCCTCGCTCAGCCCGGCCATCAAGCGCGCGAAGTCCTCGGCCGAGAGCTTGTTCTGCTCGCCCGCGATCTGCGCCAGGTCGTGGCGCTCGATGCTCCCGCGCACGGTCAGCGCGTCGCCATCGATGCGCGCCGTCGGCCCGAGGGTCACCTGGCCATCGACCACCACCAGGTCGCCCTCGACGCGCCCGAGCACGTGGGCCTTGCCGCCCATGATGACCAGCGAGCCGCGGATGGTGTCCTGCTCGGCCACGGTCAGCGCCTCGTCCGCCTCCACGACCACCGTGCCATCGAAGCCCTGCGGCTGCGCGACCGCCACCGTCGCCACGAAGGCGAGCGCCAGCACCACCATCGGCCCGACCGCGAATCTGCTCGCGCGCACTGAGGTCATCGTGTCCGCCTCCTCAAACGCGGCAGTCATGCCGC
>JALGVA010000181.1 GCA_029820295.1 Candidatus Zipacnadia bacterium | reverse complement strand
TGGACTTCATCGACTACCACAACCAACACGACGCCCGACCATACCGCTGGACCTATACCGGCCAGCCACGAGAAGTCTAACTGTACAAGTTTATTCAAGACGCTGCACTAGAACACCCCCGTCCGGCGCGTCTTCGCATAGCCCTGGTTGCCGCCGGGGCCGCTGCAGACGCTCCACTCGGTGCTCGTGGCCTCGCCCGTGCCGTAGCCGCAGATCTCCGTGGTCGAGCCGATGCGGTCGAAGATGAGCTGCAGTATCTCGCGCGCGGGCAGCGTCGCGCCCGGCATCAGCCCAAGCACCTGGAAGCAGTCCAGGTCCTTCTTGAGGTCGCGGATCAGCCCGCCGCCGTGCACGCAGCGACCGGTCTCGGGGTGGAAGCCGTCGCAGCAGTCGCAGGCCTCGCACTGCCCCTCCACCAGCGTGATCGGCACCTCCGGGTCGGCCTGGATGCGCTGCAGGATCTCTGCCAGCGTGTCGTTGGGGCGCAGCCCCTCGGCCTCGCCGCCGCGGTACCAGCAGGCCATGCACATGATGTGGTGCGGGCGCATGTAGATCCGGTCGCCCTGGGCGATGGCCAACGCGTTCCCCGCGCGGAACTCCGCCCGCTCCTGGTCGCTGCGGAAGTAGACCATCTCCGGCGAGCCACCCGCGCGCACCTTCTCGTAGGCGCCGCTCTTCGCCAGCGCACAGCCCTCCCAGCCGGGTGTGTCATAGGCGCACAGGTTCCACGGCGTGTGAATGCGCTCGAAGAGCAGCTCGATCAGCCAGCGCGCGCGCCGGGTATCGCCCGGGCACAGGCCGAGCTTCTGGAGCACGTCCAGATCGCGCTTGCGGTTGAGCACCTCCTCCGGGTCCTGCGCCTCCCAGTCGGCGTCCGAGAGCTGCGTGTAGTGCGGGATGCAGTCGGCGTCCGAGCACAGGCGGACGGTCACGGTCGGGTCACTCGCGAGGCGCTCGAGGATGGGCTCGGCCTCGTCGGCGCTGATCAGCGGGCAGTCGAGCCCGCCCTTGCGGCACACCAGGCCGACGAGCTGGCGGGCGAGGATGGTGATCTCGGGGTTGCACAGACCGTCGCGGGGTTCTCGTGGTCCGAACATGATGCGCTCCTTCTTGGTCAGGATTGATCTCCGCACGGCTACGCGTCAGGTATGCTCCTGTCCTCCGTCCCGCCGCCGGCGCCGCCGGCGTCAGGCGCCAAGCACCGGCAGCACCAGGCGTGACGGATGGGCCGCGGTGTGGAATACCTGCTGGTCGGCAGGCTGCATGTCCATCTCCGCCAGGTCGTCGCCGCCGGTGTTGTGGTTGCGATCGTGGTTGGGGAAGTCGGCCGAGCAGATCTCCAGCCGGATGCGATGGCCCTTGCGGAAGCGGCAGGCGGTCGCGCCCAGGCGGATGCGGTACTCGACCACCGCGCCCGGCTCGATGAAGTCCTCCTCAAACCACGAGTTGCGGTGCCGCGCGCGCACCATCCCGTAGCAGACCTCGAGCGCGATGCCCTCCGGGGCCTCGTCCACCAGCCGCGCGAAGAAGTCGGTGTCGCGCGCCGACGATGACGCGTGGAGCACCACCTCCGGGTGCCCGGCGATCTCCACCTCCTCGGACAGCGGCTCGGTGCAGTAGTAGGCGATGTCCGTCCGGTGTTCGAGCTTGCGGCGGTCGCTGGGCAACGTGAACAGCTTCACTGTCCACAGCGTCGGCGTGGGATCGCGCGGATCGTAGGTGTAGGCGTCCGGCGGCTCATCGCCGGGCAGCTCACGCGAGAGCGATCCGCAGGCGCTCACCGAGTTCGCGACCCCGCCTGAATGCAGAAAGTACTCGGTCGGCTCGGCGCCCGGCGGCGGCCACGTCGCGGCCGACTTCCACTCGCCCGAGCCCATGACGAAGTAGCGCAGCGGCGGGTCGCGGTCCACGCCGTTGTCGATGCCCTTGAGCCAGTGGTCGAACCAGCGGATCATGATGTCGGTCTTGTCGAAGCTCGCCTGCGGGCCGAAGTCGATCTCGCCGAACTTACGCGTGCCGAAGCCCCCGTGATTGTAGGGCCCGAGGATCAGCTTGCTCTGCTCGCGCGCGAGTTGCGTGGCGGCATTCGCCTGCACGCCCGGCAGGTGCCAGATGGTGTCATTGCAGTGGTCGAAGTAGCCGGAGAAATCGAGGTTCGGCACCTGTATGCGCGCGTGCTTCTCGGCGAAGTGCCAGCGCGGGCGCGCCGGGTCGGCCAGCCAGTTGCGCGCGTAGGTCGCCAGCGGCTCGGGCATGTAGTTGGGCAGGTCTTTGTAGGGCAGCAGGTCGAGGAAGCGATTGTGCTCGATCTCCTCGAAGATGGCGACGGCCTCGGCGGGCGTGTGCGGCGGGCCGAGGCCGGCGCGCCTGCGCAGGTCCGGGGCGATGGTGGTGAGCCACCACTTGATGCGCCGGCCGGGGCGGAAGCTGCCCCACCAGTCGACGCCGGTCAGCTCGAGCGGGATGGTGTCGGCACACATGGCGACCAGCGCGGGCGGCTGCTCGGCGGCGGCCTCCCACTGCATCCACGCGTTGTAGGACGGCCCGAAGGTGCCGACGTGGCCGTCGCACCAGGGCTGCTCGGCGAGCCACGCGATGGTGTCGCAGCCATCGCGGCCGTCGGGGGTCTCGTCTTCGGAGAACAGCACGAACTCGCCGTCGGAGGAGTAGCGGCCGCGGGTGTCCTGGGCCATGACGGCGTAGCCCGCGCGCACGAAGCGTTCCATGCCGCCCTTCGCTTTGCCGTAGGGGGTGCGGATGAGCAGAGCCGGGAACTTGCCGGGCCCATCGGGCCGCCAGAGGTTCCCGCGCAAGATCACGCCATCGCGCATCGGGACCTCGACCTCAAGCTCCTCGATGATGCCCAGGAAGCCACTCGCTGCGCTAGTGGCTTCGTGGGAGCTTGCTCCGCGAACTCCACTGTAGCCGCTCTCGGACATGCGCGTCGCCTCCCGGACTCGCGTGTCGCGCCGTCTTGTAGGGCGGGGAGCTGCGCCCCGCCTGCTGTTCGCCGTTGCTGTGCGCCGTTGGAGAGGCCGGCCCCCGCGCCGGCCTGTGCCGTTGCCGTTCTGCCTCTGTCGTTGTGTCCCCGGCGCCCTGGCTTGCCCCGTCGTTCGTGCCGGACCCGCGCTCACTCCCCCGCGATCCCGCGGATCACGCGCAGCTCGGTGGTGCCGCACAGGTAGACGTCATCGTCCGCGAAGCCCAGCCGGCCCGGCGGTGAGACCCGGCCGAGCACCTCCACGCGCACGTCCTCGGGGTGGATGCGCACCAGCACGTCGCCGATATAGGCCCACACGTTCCCGTCCGGGCCGACGCGGTACTCGTTCGAGCCGTGGCGGTTGGGCGACGTCTCGAGGTTGAGGCTCCCCGGCACCGGTTTGCGGAAGAGCACCTCGCCGGTCGCTATGTCCACGCCGTAGAGCAGCCACCGATCCTCCATCGCCGGGTCGGCGCAGGCGCCCAGGATCAGCCCCGGCAGCGCCTCGGCGATACTGCCGATGTCGCGCTGGCCCGGCACCGGCTCGACCTCCCGGACGATCTCCGCGGTCGCGGCGTCGAGGACGAACAGCCTGCCGCTCTCGGGCGTGAAGTCGGGGTTGAGGTCATCGCGCACCGCCCTGGACGAGGCCACGATCAGCGTGCCCTCGTTCGCGGCCGTCAACCACTCGATCTGGTAGGCGCTGAAGGGCTCCCACAAGCCGCCGCCGTCCTGGCGACCGGGGTCCCACCACGCGATGCCGCCACCATGGCCGTTGCGCACCAGCTTGCCGCCGAAGTACACGCGACCCGATGCGGCGGTGGCCGCGCCGTACATCTTATGCGTGCGCGCCCACTGGTTCATGCGCACCAGCAGCCGCGGGTTGCTGTCCGGACTCTCCTCGGGCGGCGCGGGGGAGCCGAAGCTGCCCTTGTGCGCGGTCCACGGGCGCTGCGGGTCGTAGACGTAGAGCGGCGATGACGGATAGCCGCTCTGATAGACCAGCCCGCTGGAGATGGTGGTCGAGTAGTGGCTCAGGTTCGACTTGCCCAGGTGCTCCATCGCGCCGGTCGCCGGATCGTAGACGAAGCTGCCCAGGTAGAAGTCGCAACTCCCCAGCAGTCGCCCGTCGGGCAGCTCGGTGAGCCGGCGCAGCGGCATCGGGAACACGTCCACCTGCAGCTCGACGCGATGCCAGCCGAGGTCCTCGGGCGCGGCTCCCTCGGGCTCCTCAGCGGGCTTGTCCCACGGGTTGCGGTACCACAGCGCGGCATGGCCCTCGGAGTCCGGGTCCAGCTCGCCCGTGAACAGCTCCGGGCGTGCCGGCAGGGGCTCGGGCGCCGGACGTTCCGGCCAGGGCGGCGGCTGGCCCTCGACCTTCTCGATCGCCCGGCCCTGGTAGAGCCAGTACTCGATGCGCTCGCCCTCACGCCCGAGCACCTTGTTCGCGACCGCCTCGACACCATCGTGGCGCTGCCTGATCGACACGATTCCGTCCACGCGCGAGGTCTCGACCAGCACGCGCTCCTCACCGGTCTGGTGGTTGTAGGCGACCAGATACCACGGCACCTTGCCTGAGGCGACGTAGAACCACTCATCGTCGGCGCCGCAGTAGTAGCCCCAGACGCCCTCAGGCGCGTGCGAGGGCCCCAGCGGCCCGAACCAGTCCACCTCGCCGGTCCAGGGGTTGAGCCGATAGCCGCCGGCCCTGCGCGTCTCATCGTGGCTGCCCGCGCCGTAGATCATGCCATCGGTGCCCACCACCAGCGGACGGCGCTCACCCTTGAGCCCGGGCGCGACCACGCCCATCGACGACAACGAGTTGTCGGCCGGGTCGTAGACGTAGACCACCATGCCCTCCTGCCAGTCGGGCGTGGCGATGTAGAACCTGCCGTCGGGCCCGAGCACGGTCCCGGCGATGTGGATCTGCTGGCGGTCGGGGAGGCCGGTGGTGCTCAGCGCCCCATCGCCGCAGTCAAGCACGAAGCAGGTGGTGGGCCCGGAGTAGCCCTTGAAGTACCACTGCAGCACATCATAGGAGCGTCCGTCGGGATTGGGGACGAAGTAGGTGGCGCCAACGCGGGTGCTGCGCACCGGCGTGCCGATGGTCTCGATGGCCAGCGGCTGCGCGGCGGCGATCTGCGCCGCCAGGTCGGGCTGCTCGCAGGCGGTCCACCCGGCGGCGCCGACGCCGGTTGCGCCCAGCGCGAGAGCCAGCGATGCGGCGAGGAGATGCGCGGACATCCGGGATCACTCTCTCAGGCGGATCGAACGCGCGCGTGGGGGCAGGTTCGCCGGGCGGGCGTCGCGCTCCTCGCCGCGCGCCCCGGATTGACAGCGGCGGGCCGTTGTGGTACGGTGTGGGGGCCAAAGGGGAGTAGCAGGGCGGCCCAAGCCGCCGGGGACAGTCAACACTACGAAGCTCCGGCTTCTGGTTGTCCCGCCGGCCCCCTCCGGTTGCCAGACCTTTGGCTGCATGCAGTCACTGCGTGTCGCCAAAGCTGGGCCACACAACTGGAGGAGACCATGCGTGTTCCCCGAGCTGTCGCCTCGATCGCCCTCGCTGCGCTCTTCACACTGCCCGGCATCTTCGCAGCCGTCACGCACGCCGAGCTGTCCCCGCCGGTCACCGCTGCGCTGGCCGGGATAGCCGTGCTGGGCGCCGCCTTCCTGCTCCTGTGGGCGTGCGACGCCGCCCAGAAGGACGTGTCGCAGTCGCTCGCCCTCGCGGTGGTGGCCCTGATCGCCGTGCTGCCCGAGTACGCCGTTGACATGTACTTCACCTGGCAGGCGGGCAAGTTCCCCGAGGGTGACTACGCCCAGTACGCCATCGCCAACATGACCGGCGCCAACCGACTCATCATCGGCGTCGCGTGGGCGGTGGTAGTGATCATCTTCTGGTTCAAGACCCGGCGCTCGGTCGTGATGGAGGAGGAGCGTCGCCTCGAGGTGCGCTTCCTCGCCGCCGCCACGCTCTACGCTCTGTTCATCCCCATCAAGGGCAGCCTGGCGTGGTACGATGGCGTGGTGCTCATCGGTCTCTATGTCTGGTACATGGTGCTGGCGGCGAAGCGCCCGCAGGGGGAGTGCGAGGTCGATGGCCCCGGCGGCTGCATCGCCGCCCTGCCTCGCGCCCGGCGGCGCGCGGTGACCATCGTGATGTTCGTCTTTGCGGCGGCCACCGTGGTGCTCAACGCCGAACGCTTCTGCGAGGGGCTGGTGGGCACCGGCAAGGCCTTCGGCATCAGCGAGTTCCTGCTGGTGCAGTGGCTGGCTCCGCTCGCGTCGGAGGCCCCGGAGTTCGTGGTCGCGATCATGTTTGCGCTGCGTGCCCGCGCCGGGCTGGCCCTGGGCAGTCTGCTGTCGGCGAAGCTCAACCAGTGGACGCTGCTGGTCGGGATGATCCCGGCGGTGTTCGCCCTCTCCCACGGCGCCATCGATCACCCTATCCCGATGGGCGGGTTCCAGATGCAGGAGATCCTGCTCACCGCTGCCCAGTCGGTGCTGGCGGTGGTGCTGCTGGCGACGCTGCGGCTGTCGCTGGGCCAGGCGCTCCTGCTGTTCGGGCTGTTCGCCGGGCAACTGGTGGCGCCGGCGGCAGTCGATTCGCTCGCCGGCGGCACGGTGTTCGGGCTTCACGGTGAGCAGATGCACTCAGTGTTCAGCTTCCTCTATCTGATCGCCGCCATTGCCCTGATCGTCGATCAGCCGCGGCGCCTTGCGGGCCTCCTGCCCTGGCGGCGCCCATCGCATGACGCCGGCTCCGACTCGGTGTGCGCGCACTGCGGCGCGCCCGGCGCCCGCGATGCTCCCGTCCCCGTGCCCCGGGCGGGCACCTGACAGTCGCGCCCTTCACGCGCCGCGGAGCCGGGCTTACCGCCTGGCCCCGCGGCGTCATCCGCTGGTGCGACCCCGTCGCGCACCATGATCTCGTGCCTGCCGGCGACCGGCGCCGAGGCCGTCACGTCCATGCTCAACCCGACCGGTCCTCCTTGCCGGGGATGAACGAGCGCCACTCGCGGCCGGCGACGAGACGGCCGGCTTCGACGAAGCCCTCGGGCCGGTCGCGCAGCTCGTCGATGAGCCGCCCGCGCCACAGTGCCAGGCTATCGGCGTGGTCGGGATCGGCCGACAGGTCATGGCACTCACTCGGGTCGGCCACCAGGTCGAAGAGCTGCTCACTTCCGTCCTTCGGGTCCCAGATGTACTTGGTGCGTCCGTCGGTCAGGCCCATGTGCTCGGGCACGTGCTCGATATGCACGTACTCGCGCCAGGGCACATCGTCGCCGCGCATCAGCGGCAGCAGACTGCGCCCGTCGCAGGTGTCGGGCACATCGATCCCGGCCATTTCGAGCAGCGTGGGCATGATATCCGCGTGGGTGCAGGGCGCATCGACGGTCGAGCCGGGCTCCAGGCCGAACTGCTCGGGCGCCTGCACCAGGAAGGGCACGCGCGCGGATGGCTCGTAGGCGCGGGACTTGCGCCACAGGTAGTGGTCGCCGAGCATCTCGCCGTGGTCGGAGGTGAAGACCACGATGGTGTCGCGCTGCAGGTCGCGGCCGACGCCGATGACCGGGTTGAGCAGCCGCCGGAGCTGGTCGTCCACGTGATTGATGAGCCCGTAGTAGCCCGCGCGCGCACTGAGCAGCGCCTCGCCGCTCAGGTTGACCTCGCCGGGCGCGACCCAGTCACCGCCGCCGGCGCGCGCGAACTCGGGCGGCCGCGCCCAGTCGCCGATAGCCGGCTGGGGCACGCCGGTGCGCAGATAGCGCTCGAAGTAGGGCGCGGGCGGGTGCAGCGGCGGGTGCGGCGCGACGAAGCCCATGGTGAGGAAGTACGGGCAGGTCGGGTCGCGGTTCTCCAGGAAATGCAGCGTGCGATGCAGCACCCAGTTGGTGAAGTGCAGGTGCTCGGGCAGATACCACGGGCGCGCGGTCCAGTCATTGTGCATCACCCCGCCGCCGTAGGTGCCGCCCGCATCCTCGGGGCCGACACGCCGGAGCCACTCGAGGTAGTCGTGTGCGCCGGTGTGACATTCGGTCTCCATCTCCTCGTAGCCGTAGCGCTTGCGCGGCGGGTGCTGGTGCATCGATCGCCCGATCAGGCGCGTCTGGTAGCCATGATCGCGCAGCACGCCCGGGAGCGTCGGCGGCGCGTCCCACTCGGACGGTCCATGGTAGCCAATCATGCCGTGGGTCTGGGCGGTCTGGCCGGAGAGCATCGACCGGCGGGTGGCGATGCAGGACGGGCAGCCCGAGTAGAAGTGTGTGAAGCGCACTCCCGCCGCCGCGATGCCATCCATGTTGGGCGTGAGCAGCACCGGGTGCCCCTCGACGCCCAGACAGTCGCCGCGCTGCTGGTCGGTGTTGATGAAGATGATGTTCGGTCTCTGATCAGGCATGGTGGCCTCCGGTCGGGCTGTTGGTGCGCCGCGACCGGCGAGAGACTGCCCGCTCGCCGTTGCGGCTCCGTGGCACGGCCGTTCGTGAAGCGAGCGGCGGGCCGGTCGGGCGACTGAGACAGGGCTCACACCGCTCGTCCCATCTCACCCCGAGCGCGCTGCCAGCGCCCGGGGCGGCCTCTCCAGGGATGGCACGACGTGGCGCCGCCCCGCCCTACCACTCCTCCGGCGGCGCGTAAGCGTCCGCCTCGATCGGCCTCGCCACGGTGCCGATGAGGCGCAGGCGCCTGTCGGCGGGCAGCCGGTCATTGAGCGCCGCGAACAGCTCGCGCGCGGACTCGGTAGCCGGCACATCCTCCCACGCGTCCGGCTCCTCGCCCGTCCAGTCCTCGAACCACTCGCGCGTCTCCTCGAGTGACATGTGATCGTGGATGAAAGTCAGGTCGTCCTCGACGCGCTCCCACTCCGCCACCGACATGGTCGTCTCCTCGGCGAAGTGCTTGCGCAGCGACTCCTGCAGCATGCTCATCGCCTGCATGGCCTGGAGCTGGCGCGTGGCCTCGACGTCGTCCCCGGAGACCTCCATTCCGGACTGCTTGGCGATGGCCAGGATCTCTTCCTCACCGGCCCCGC
>JALGVA010000180.1 GCA_029820295.1 Candidatus Zipacnadia bacterium | reverse complement strand
CCTCCGTACGACTCAGGCGGCGGCGTGCCATGTGGCCGCGCGAGTGCACTTGCACCGGCGGCCTGCCGCGATCGCGTGCTGTTGTCGCCTGCTCGGCGCTCGTAGCCCGTTGCTCACAGCTTCAAGGAGATGGTTCCCATGCCCGACCTTCCCACGACACGACGCGCGGTGCTCATTCACGGTGACGGCTCGGTGAGCGTCGGCGAGGTGCCGATGCCCGAGCTGGGGCCGCAGGAAGTCGTGGTCCAGACCGCGGTGAGCCTGATCAGCTCAGGCACCGAGACCGGCGGCCTGCGCGCGCGGCGCGAAAACCCCTCCGAGGCGCCACCGCGCCAGACCGGCTACTCGACCGCCGGCACCATCATCGCCGTCGGCGACGATGTGACCGAGTTCGAGGTCGGCCAGCGCGTCATCGGCATGGCCGGTGAGTGCTACAACCACTGCGACTACAACGTCGGCCATCCGATGGTGACGGTGCCCATCCCCGACGGCGTCGGCTTCGATGACGCGGTCATGGTCTGCCTCGCGGGCACCTCCATGCAGGCCGTGCGGCGGCTCGACCCGAAACTGGGCGAGTTCTACGCCATCGTCGGCCAGGGGCTGGTGGGCCAGTTCGCCACCCAGCTCGTCACACTATCGGGCGGGCGCGTGGCGGCGGTCGATCTCGATGCGCGGCGTCTCGAGGTCGCGCTGGCACACGGCGCCGAGATCGCCATTAACCCGGCCGAGCAGGACCTGACCGCCACGCTGCGCGAGTGGGCCGAGGGCGAGGGCATCGACGGCTCGCTGCTCGCCTACGGCGGCCCGGGCACCGAGGTCATGCAGCAGCTCTCGGCCGCCGCGCTCAAGGCCCCCGACGGCCACCAGGTCGGCAACATGGTCGTGGTGGGCGGCATCCGGGCGGAGCTGAGCTTCCCGGTGCCATTCGGCAACATGGATATCAAGCCATCCAGCCGCACCGGCCCGGGCTACCACGATCCGGCGTATCACATGGGCCGGGACTACCCGCGTGCGTACGTGCGCTGGAGCACGCGGCGCAACTTCGTCGAGCTGCTGCGGCGCGTCGCCGACGGCTCCTTCCGCGTCGGCGACCTGGTGAGCCATCGCTTCGCCTTCGAGGACGCCGGCAGCGCCTACGACATGATCGTCGAGGGCAGCGAGTGGAACCTCGGGGTGCTGCTGGAGTATAGCTGACGGGGAGACATGCGGGCCGACTTCGGTGCGATCTCACTGCCGGCGAAATCGTCCCTCAGGTAGCGCCTCCACGGCATGAGGACGCTCGCGACCTGCTCGGGCGCAGGTCGCCATTGCCACACTCGATGCGAAAAGGAGACCGATCATGCGACCATCAACCGACCTCGCGCGCCTGCGCGACTTCTACCTCGACCAGCTCCTTGGCGACATCGTGCCGTGGTGGATGGAGCACGCCATCGACCGCGAGCACGGTGGCGTCTGCACCTTCATCGAGGACGACGGCACCATCGTGAGCACCGATAAGTACATGTGGTCGCAGCTCCGGGCGCTCTACACCTGGTCGCTGCTCTACAACCGCATCGACCCGCGGCCCGAGTGGCTGGAGGTCGCGCGTGGCATCTTCGACTTCGTCGCCGCGCATGGACGCAACGCCGATGGCGACTGGAACTACTGGCTCACCGCCGAGGGCGAGGTGGTCGAGGGCCCGACCAGCATCTACTCCGACGGCTTCGCCATCATGGGCATGACCGAGTTCGCCCGCGCCACCGGCGAGCAGCGCGCCATCGACATCGCGCTCGAGACCTATGAGAACGCCCGCGCCCGCCTCGCCCGGCCCGGCAGCTACCTCACCGCGCCCTACGTAGTGCCCGAGGGCGCCAAGGCGCACGGGGTGTCGATGATCTTCTCGTCGGTGTTCTACGCGCTTGGGGAGTTCCTCGGCGATGAGGAGATCATGGCCGCGGGCTACGACCACGCGCTGCAGGTGATGGACCACTTCCGCAAGCCCGAGCAGATGTGCCTGCTCGAGTACGTGGCGCTGGACGGCTCGGCGCTCGACAGTGCCGAGGGCCGGGTGGTGGTGCCCGGCCATGCCATCGAGAGCATGTGGTTCCAGATGCACATCTTCGAGCACCGGGACGAGGCAGAGCGCATCGCGCAGGCGGCCGAGTGCGTGCGCTGGCATGTCGGGGCGGCGTGGGACCCCGAGTGGGGCGGGCTGGTGCTGGCCTTCGACAGCGAGTGGCGCGGCGAGCCCGCGTGGGAGCACGCCATGCGCAAGTTCTGGTGGGTGCACACCGAGACGCTCTACGCGCTGCTGCTGAGCTACTATCACACGCGCGAGCAGTGGTGCCTGGACTGGTACGACCGGGTGCACGAGTGGACCTTCACGCACTTCCCGATCGCCGAGCATGGAGAGTGGACCATGCGCCTGACTCGCGAGGGCGAGCGGCCGACGGAGCTGCTGAGCCTGCTGCCGCTGCCCATCAAGGACCCATTCCACACCCCGCGCGCGATGGTGATGATGGTCGATGTGCTGGAGAAGCTGACCCGCGACACGTAGCCCGATTCCCGGAGGCTGATGACCGTGACCTCGCGCGAGCGCATCCTGGCGGTCGTGAACCACACCGAGCCCGATCGCATCCCCATGAATGACAGCCCGTGGGCCTCGACCATCGCACGCTGGCGCCGGGAGGGCCTGCCCGAGGACGTCTCGGTCAACGACTTCTTCGGCTTCGATACCTGGCGGCGGGTCACCGCCGACCTGTCGCCGCGCTACCCGGCGCGCGTGATTGAGGAGACCGACGAGTACATCATCGAGACCAGCCCGTGGGGCGAGACCGCGCGACGCTGGAAGCACCGCGCGTCGGTGCCCGAGTTCCTCGACTTCCGCATCAAGGACCGCGACTCGTGGGCCGAGGCGAAGGAGCGCATGGACACCTCCGAGGACCGCGTGGCCTGGGACTCGCTCGCGCAGAGCTGGCCGGTCTGGCAGGAGGAGGGCGCGTTCATCGAGTACTCCATCTGGGGTCCCGGCTATGATGTGTGGAGCAACCGCGTGGTGGGCACCGAGCGCTTCCTGATGGCGCTGGTGACCGACCCGGAGTGGTGCCGGGAGATGCAGATCTTCGCCGCCGAACGCGCCGTGCACTTCGGCGATCTGCTGCTGGAGCGCGGCTATGACTTCGACGGCATCCGCATTCCCGACGATCTCGGCTACCGCAACGGCCTGCTGATGTCACCGGCCACCTTCGACCGCTGCATCCGCCCCGCCCACGAGATCCTGTGCGACTGGGCGCACCGGCACGGCAAGGTCTGCTACCTGCATTCGTGCGGCAACGTGATGGCGCTGGTGCCGCGCTTCGTGGAGATCGGCTGGCAGTTCCTCGATCCGCTGGAGGTCAAGGCGGGCATGGACGCGCTGGGGCTCAAGCGCGAGTTCGGCGACCGGCTGACGCTGGTGGGCGGGATCGACGTGCGCACGATGCTCGACCCGGCCGACATGGAGCGCGAGGTGGCGACGAAGATCCCGGCGCTCAAGGCCGGGGGCGGCTACTGCTATCACTCAGACCACTCGGTGCCGGATAACGTGAGCTTCGAGAACTACTGCCGGCTGATGGAGCTGGTGCGGGAGTACGGGACGTACTGAACGGCAGGGAATGGGAGTGGGCAATCGGCAATATTGAACGGGCCCGCCGTGTCGCCCGCCCTTGCTGGTAGCTGGCCGCCGGTGGCTGGAAGCCGCCGTTACAGCATGGAGGCCACATGCAGCAGCACCGGCGCCAGCGCCAGCGCGGCGACGTTGGTGGTCAGCCACGCGGCGTTGGCCAGGTGCTCGTCGATGTCGAAGATCTGCGCCAGCACCAACCCCATGATCGACGCCGGTGAGGCGCTCTGGATGAGCACCACCTGCCGCAGCGCCGCGTCCTCGATCGCCCAGTAGCCCGGCAGCCACGCGATCGTCAGCCCCAGCGCCGGCGTCACCGCGAACTTCACCACGCCGATCGCCACGCACTGACGCCAGTAGGTCACCACCGAACTCAGGCGCATCGACAGGCCGATGGCGAACAGGTAGACCGCCGTCGAGACCGGCACCCACAGATCGACCACGCCCGCGACCGGCGCCGGGCGCTCCGGCGCGAACGCCAGGAGCAGCCCGCCGACCGCGAAGCCGATGAGCGGGTTGCGGCTCTCGGGCGCGCGCAGCGTGCCGAGGATGGTCTCCCCGAGCGTCTGCGTACCGTCGCCACCGTAGCGCCGCGCGACGAAGAATCCCAGCGTGTAGAACATGGGCATGAAGCTCAGCACCCAGATCATGCCCAGCGCCGCGCCGCGCTCCCCCAGCAGGATGTAGCACACGAAGGCGCCGTAGGTCAGGCCCATGTTGGAGTACATGCACGAGATGATGAAGGCCCCCGCCCGTTCCGGGCGCAGGCCCAGCAGGCGCGAGCCCAGCACGCCGACCGGCCAGTTGATGGCGATGAGCATCGCGAGGATCGCCGGCAGCATCGCCGTGCGCCAACCGGGCGCCTCCAGTCCCCAGATGAGAAGCGCGACGAGAGGCGGCTGCAGCCAGCTCATGGCGAAGCGCGAGATGGGCCGCGACAGTCCGCCCGGCAGCCAGCGCAGCTTGCGCGCCAGATAGCCCAGCGCGAGCGCGCCCAGGATGACGGACAGCATCAGGATGAGTCGGGCCTGCATGGGGACCAGGGCCTTCGCAGCCGGGGGTGATTGGGCACGACGCCCGCGATGATAGCACGCGGCGGGGACGAAGGCAACGGAACGAGGGACCAGGCCGGCGCCGTCCGCCGCACAGGCTGCCGGCCCTGCCGCCGTCGCGGATTCAGGTCCTGCCGGGGCCTACCCGCCTCCCGGCCCCACTGTCTCCCACACCCGCCGCGCGGTGTCGGCCATCGCCTGCAGGTTAGCCTGCTGCGCCTCGCGCGGCACGCACTCCCCGGAGTTGAGGATGCAGCCGCCGCCCGCCATCAGCCGCACCTGCCGTTCGGTCTCGGCCGCGACCTCCTCGGCGGTCGCGTCGGTGAGCATCACGATCGGGTCCACGTTGCCCACGATCGCCTGCTTGCCGCGGAACTCTTCGATGGCCTCCGCCATATCGAGCCCCGGGCCGACCGAGAGCAGGTCGGGCTTCGTCTCCGCCTGCAGGCGCAGGCCTTCGAGCTTCTCCTCGGAGTTGTGCAGGAAGACCAGCCCGCCGGCGGCCTGGAAGGCCTCGGTCACGCGCAGGCACGGCCCCAGCGCCCACTCCTCAAAATGCTGGGGCGAGATCAGATGCGCCGAGGCGTTGCAGTCGCCCAGCCAGATGGCGTGACAGCCCGCCTCAATCTGCGCCAGCCCCCAGCTCGTCGCCTGCTCCTCGGCGAAGACCAGCGCCTCACGCACCAGCCCGGGGTCGTCGACCATGGCGAGGAAGGTCGGTTGCATGCCGAAGATGAGCGTGACCGCGCTGAACGGGGCGGCCACGCGCCCGGTGATGCACTTGGTGTCGCCGAGGGCCTCGCGCAGGCCGGTGGCGGCGTCGAGCAGCAGCGGCATGCGCGCGCTGCGCGGGTCGGGGACCTCAAGCGAGCGCAGCGTCTCGCGGTCGAAGTCGCGGTAGTCCGCCGTGCAGGGCACCACGTTCGCGCCGCCCTCGGCCACGCCGACGCCCAGCGGCTCGAATTCCAGCGTGTCATCGAGATGCAGCCAGACCCAGTCCCAGCCGAACTGCTCAAGGCTCCTGAGCTGGGTCTCGACGATGCTCTCTGGGGATTGGATGTAGTCGTGGTAGGTGCGGCCGCCGAACCGGGCATCGAACTCCTGGGAGAGGCAGAACACGGGCAGTCGCTGCGGTACCTCGAGATCGAGCACCGCGTTGATGTCGTCAAAGAGAGCCATCGATGGACCTCCAGCCGCCCTCGGTGGATGCTGTCGGTGCGCGGGCTGGTTCGCCGCGCGCGCGACCGGACCTGCCACCAGGATCCGTCGCATGGCCGCCATAAGAACCGCAGACGGCGACGGAATCATCTCCCGTCGCCGCCGCGTTCGTGATCGTCAGCCCGCCGGCGCCCTACGACCCCACCAGGTGCGGGGCGAAGGGCTCCAGGTAGTAGCGCCACATGGGGTTCCTGATCGCCGCGGTGAAGGTCGCGTAGCTCAGGTAGGGGATGAACTTGGGCCGGCGCGGGCGCCGGATCAGCCGCAGCCCCGCCTCGCGCGGCGTCCGGTTGCCCTTCTTGTTGTTGCAGTCGCTGCAGCACGCCACCAGGTTCTCCCACGATGACGTCCCCCCGCGCTCGCGCGGGATCACGTGGTCGATGGTCAGGCTCTTGCCGCGCCGCCCGCAGTACTGGCAGGTGTGCCGGTCGCGCGCCAGCAGATTCTGCCGGGACATCTTCAGCTTGGGCAGCGGCCGGTTCACGCGGTATGACAGCTTCACCACCGAGGGCATCTTCATCTCGGTGCTGGGCGAGTGCAGCACCCGCGAATCGGACTCCACCACGATAGCCTTGCCCACGTACACCATCGACACCGCCCGCTGCCATCCGCACACGGACAGTGGCTCATAGTTCTGATTGAGGACGAGGACCTGCTCGCTCATGGTCTGCCCAGCCTGCTGTGTGATGGACGCGCTCCCACAAAAAAGAGGCCCGCTGCATGCGTCCAGCGGGCCTTCATGTGCTCCTAGCGATGCATCAGCGCCTGTGGCGCAGGCGGCAGTATCCGGAAGCCCGGAGCCGCCGTGCACATGGCCCGCCGCGTGTGTCGAGATTCGTGCGCCATGATGCTCTCCTCGGTGCATACAGGACAAAAGGGCGGCGCCGCCACCATCGCGGCGCTCAGATGCCCATGCATTTTACCAGAGCGCGCCGAGGGCTGTCAACAGCCGCGACCGCGCGTCTTCGGGGCCGGGCGGCCGTCGCCGTCTCCCCTCTCCCGCCCTCGTCCCGCTCCTGAGCGGGACGAAAGGGGCAGGGGAAGGGGCCGCGCCAGCGGCCCCAGGGGAGAGGCGCCGTTCACCGCCTACAGCCCCTCGTACACCGGCACCGTCAGCTCCTCGGCCACCGTGTGCGTCGGGTCGCTCAGCTCGAAGCGGAAGACGTAATTGCCCGGCACCGTCAGGCCTGTGACCGCGCACTTGCCCTGCGTGGGCGTGGCCAGCGCCGTGTTCGCGCCCTGCGGCTGGCTGACGATGCTCCAGCGGACAGTCAGCACATCGCCCTCGACGTCCCGCCCACCCCCGCGCAGCTCAGTCTTCCCGTCCGCAACGGTCACGCGCACCGGGATGCGGTTGTGCACGTCCACCGGCACCGGCGGCTGGTTCTCGCCGAAGATGCGCACCATCAGCCGCTTCTCCACGGAGTTCGCGCCGTCGCTCACCGTCACGGCGAAGACGTAGTCGCCGGGCACGCTTGGGCCCGAAGCCTGCGTCGAGGCGGCGGTCGGCTCGGCGATGCGCACATGCGCGCCCTCGGGCTGCGCGATCACCCGCCAGGCGCAGCGCAGCTCATCGAGGTCCGGATCGGTCGCCGCCACCTGCAGCGTCACCGTGTCCTGCGGCACATGCAGGAACCCCGGCCGCGCGCGCCACGAGGTCAGCGTCGGTGCCAGGTTCTCCTCCGTCCGCGGATAGAGCGTGCAGACACTGTCCGCGGCGACGCTCAGCCGGGCGCGCCCGTCTGCGGCCACCTCGACCGCCTGCCTCTCCTCATACGGACCGGCGCCCACCGTGCGGCAAACGCCGTACATGCCCGGGGGCAGGCCGCCCACGGTCACCGCCCGCTCCTGCGCGCCCTGCCCGGTGTTGATGAACACCACGGTCACGCGGCCGTCGTGGTCGAAGGCCAGCGCGCGCAGCGCCGGCCGGGGCGGTTACCTGAGGGCGGCTCGTAGCGCAGACGGGTGATGCCCAGGTCATTCACCGCGCGGTCGATGACAATCTCGCGGGCAAGGTCCGGCGCCGGCGCCCACGGGCAGGTCTTGCCCCAGCCGAGGATGGTCTGGTGGCGCACCGAGGTATCGATCGTCACGACCGCATCCTGGGCACTGCACGACGCGCAGGCGAGCGCGACGACAGACACCGCAACCAGCAGCGCACGCATGGCGGTCACCTCCGATGGATGCGGGCTCAGACGTCGAAGATCTCGAACGCGGCGCGCGCCGCCTCGATGGTGTCGCCCTTGGGCCGGAACTCGTGGGAGACGTAGCCCTCGAAGCCGGTCTCGGCGATGGCGCGCGCGACCGCGCGGTAGTTGATCTCCTGCTCGTCGTCGAGGTCGCGGCGGCCGGGGTTGCCGCCCGTGTGGAAGTGCCCGATCCACTCGATGTGTTCGGTGATGGTGCGGACCAGGTCGCCCTCCATAATCTGCATGTGATACGCATCATAGAGCAGCTTGACCGCCGGCGAGTTGACCATGCGGCACACATGCACTCCCCAGGGCGTGTTGTCGCACTGGTAGCCCTGGTGATCGACCTTGGAGTTGAGCAGCTCCATGCACAGCGTGACGCCCGCGTCCTCGGCCATGGGGGCCATGCGCGCCAGTATCTCGGCGCAGTGCTCCGCGCCCGCGATCTCCGACAGCCCGAAGCGCCGGTTGCCCGAGAAGCAGACCAGCACCGGGACGCTGTTGTCCGCGGCCAGCGCGATGCTCTCCTCCAGCTCGGCGGCGATGCGGTCGTGGTTGCCGGGGTCATTCATGCCATCGCCCAGCGACTGGTGGCCGATGAGCAGCGCGACCTCGAGCCCGTGGTCCTTGACCATCGGGATCTGCTCGGGCTGCATCATCTCCATGGCGTCAAAGCCGATCTCCTTTGCGGCGGTCATGATCTCTTCCGGCGAATAGCTGCTGGAGCCAACGAAGGCCCACCACGTCAGCGCCTGCTTCATGGCTGTCCCTCCGCGAAGCAACGAGCTACGAGTACACGGCACGGCGTACGGCGTTCGACGCGGGCGCGCGAGTGTCCTGCGAACGACCTCCTCCCCCGTCCCGATCCCGCCCTTGAGCGGGATCGGGCCACCCCCTCCCTGGTCCCGCCCCCGGGCGGGACAGGCGGGAGGGGGCTGGCGAACGGGCAGTACTC
>JALGVA010000179.1 GCA_029820295.1 Candidatus Zipacnadia bacterium | reverse complement strand
GTGTGACCGAGGATGACGGGCGTGGCATGACGCGTGGCTCCGGCTCCGGCGCCGTCGCCTCACCGCCGGCCGCAGCGGCCGCGGCCTTCGACTGGACGTCAATATCGCGGCCGGCCAAGCCCGATGATGCCTGCGGCATCGTGCGCTCGACTGCCGGAGCGCGAGCGCTCAAGGCGGGCGACGGGGCGGGCTCCTCGGGTTGCACGTCGGTGATCTCACTCACGACGCGCGTGGGCCCGTCGGCCGGCCGGACCGGCGGCGGCAGGCGCTCGGCTGTGACGCGGGCGACTGTGACCTGCGCACCCTCACGCAAGACGGGGGCGGCGACAGGAGGGGACGTGGTCGGCTCCGGAGGCCCGGTTGGCGCGGTGACGGCGGGGGTCTCGGGCCGCGTGACCGCGACCGCGTCGTGTTGCAGCGCGATCGTGCGCGGTTCCGTGATCGTGTTCGAGGGCACATTCACGGGTGGTTGCATGATGGGCGCGCGGCCTGCGGAGGCCTGCGCGACGTGAGCGCCGACGGCCGTCTCCCGCGCAGCGCCCGATGCGGGTGCGAAGCGGACGGGCTGCGCGGCATCGAACACTGACGGGCGCCGGGTGACGCCCGCGACCGCGCGGTGCACGTGCGCATCGCCGGCGGGATGCGCTGCCGGATGCAGGGCGCCTCGTGGGGCGGCGTCCGCCGTCTGCCGCGTGATGTCGGGCGTCGCGAGGGGGGCGGGCATTTCCGCAGGCGACTTCGCCGCTGCGTCAGCCGGGACAGCCGGCCCGGGCGTCGCGCCGACGACGGGCGCAGATGGTCCGGGGTTGCCGCCGAGCACCGTTCTCGCGACCGGGGGCGCGGCGCGCGCAGGCCGCGCCTCGGGGAAGACGGGCCCCGGCGTGCTGGCCTGCTTGGGCTCAGGCGCAGGCGCTTCGACGGCCGCCACCGCGGCAGTCGCGCCCGGCTGGGCCGCATCCGCCTCCACTACGGCCGCGGCCGGCGGAGCGGCCGGCGCGATCAGGCCGGCCAGCAGCGCGACGAAGAGGCCCGCGTCGGCGCCCGGATGTGCCGCCGCGCCATCGGCGGCCGGCGTGTCGGTCGCGGGCAGCGCGCTCCCTGGAAATGCGGGCGCGGTGTTCATCGCACGCCCTCCGTCCGCTGCGCGAGGTAGTCGAGCACGCGGCGCACGTACGCCTGCGTCTCGCGGTAGGGCGGGATGCCGTCGTACCGGGCGACTGCGCCGGGGCCGGCGTTGTACGCCGCCAGCGCCAGCGACAGGTCGCCGAAGCGGTCAAGCTGCTCGCGCAGGTAACGGCTGCCGCCCAGGATGTTCTGCGTGGGGTCGTAGGCATCGATGACGCCCAGGGCGCGCGCCGTGCCGGGCATGAGCTGCATCAGCCCCATGGCGCCCGCCGACGATGTGCAGTTCGGGGCGTAGTCGGACTCGGCGCGGATCACGGCGTGGATCAGGTCGGCGCTCAGCCCGAAGCGATCCGCCGCGGCGCGCACGATATCATCGAAGCGCCCGGGCCCGGCGGCACCCCTGCGTCCCGCGTCTGCGCAGGCCCCCACGGCCCCGGCGAGCACATCGGCGAAGCACGCGGAAGGTGTCGCCGCCGCCTGCGGGGCGCGGTCCATCCGGATGCGCGCCAGCTCGGCGCGGATGGCCTCGATCCGGCCGATGGCGCGCGGCAGTGCGCCGTGCAGGTGTGCGTGGTTCATGCCTGTACCCCCGTGCGGTGCCCCGGCAGGGCGCCCGCGGCCGTCGCAGCCCGGTTGTCGTCGCGGAGCCGGCAGTGGCGCGAGATGGCGGCCTCGTCCAGCTCGCGCTGCTCACGCCGACCCTCCGATCTGCGGTGCTCGGCTTCCTGGCGCTGCGCGAGCTGCTCGAGGGTCTCGCGCGCCTGCGCCGCCACCAGCAGATCCGCCCGGCACTGCTCGCACTCCCGGTCGGCCTGCTGCAGGCGCACATGCCCGCGCGCCATGCTCTCGCGGAGCCGGCGCAGGCAGCGGTGCGCATGCTCGATCTCCCCCAGGCGCAGATCGGGCGCCGGGCCACCGCTGCCTTCGCGATCGCGTATGCCGGCGACCAGCTCGTCATAGCGCGCCTGGGCCTGGCGCAGCTCCGCGCGGATGGTGTCGGCGATCCTGCGCGCCATGGCCAGGCGGCCGATGGCCGCCTCCTCTTCGCGACGCCTGAGATCAAGCGCCGACTGCAGCGGGAACTCGAACTTGCGCACGCTCTCCCTCGATCTCGCCGCTCAGGGCGCGCGCTGCGCCCGGTGGTCGGGGTTCGTGTCGGTGATTCGATGGATTATCGGCCGGATTGAGGAAAGCTTGAGTCTTCGGTCGGAGCTGCGCCGGCGGCGGCCTGGAAGCTCGCCAGCGCCTGCGTGACGTTGGGCCGGCGGGCGGGCGCGGTGTCGGACACGAGGTCAGGCGCGCCGCTGTGCCGGTCGGGCGGAGGCTTCACCGCGTCCGCCAGGGCGGCGCGCGTCTCGTCAAGGTCGCAGGCCTCCTCGGCCTCCTGGCGCAGGAAGGCCAGCACCTGCGGGCGCAGGGCGATGGCGCGGTCCACGTCGGGGTTGCTCCCCGCCTCGTAGGCGCCGAGGCTGATCAGGTCCTCGTGCTCGGCGTAGACGGCCATGGCCGCACACAGCCTGCGCGCATCGCGGCGGTGGTCGTCATCGACCACGGTGTCCATGAGCCGACTGACGCTCTGCAGCACATCGACGGCGGGGTAGTGGCCCTGGTTGGCCAGCTCGCGCGAGAGGACGATGTGGCCGTCGAGGATGCCGCGCGCGGCGTCCGCGACCGGCTCGGTCATGTCATCACCCTCGACAAGGATGGTGTAAAGCGCCGTGATGCTCCCTCGCGCCGCCATGCCGCTGCGCTCCAGCAGCCGGGGCAGCTCGGCGAAGACCGAGGGCGTGTATCCGTTGCGCGTTGGCGGCTCGCCGGCGGCCAGCCCCACCTCACGCTGCGCCCACGCAACGCGCGTGATCGAGTCCATCATCAGCAGCACATCGAGACCGCGGTCGCGGAAGAACTCGGCGACCGTGGTGGCCACCTGCGCCCCGCGCAGGCGGACCAGCGGCGGTTGGTCGCTGGTGGCCGCGATCACCACCGAGTGCGCCAGGCCGTCCTCGCCCAGCGTCGCCTCGACGAACTCGCGCACCTCGCGCCCGCGCTCGCCGATGAGCCCGATGACGTTGACGTCCGCGGCGGTGTTGCGCGCGATCATTCCCAGCAGCGTGCTCTTGCCCACGCCCGAGCCCGAGAAGATGCCGATGCGCTGGCCGCGGCCGCAGGTGAGCAAGCCATCGATGGCGCGCACTCCCAGGCGCAACGGCTCGGTGATGCGTCGCCGGGTCATCGCATGGGGCGGCGCGGCCTCGACCGGGAGAAATGCCTCCGCAGCGGGCATCGGCCGGCCGTCCAGGGGCCGGCACAGCCCGTCGAAGACGCGCCCGAGCATCCCCGCGCCCACCGGCACCGTCATCGGGTGGCCGCTGGCGATGACCGGGCTGCCCGCCGCAATGCGCCGCGTCTCGCCCAGCGGCATCATCATCAGCCGCCGATCGTTGAAGCCGACCACCTCGGCGCGGATGGTCCCGTCCGCGGTCGCGATCTCACACAGCTCGCCGACCTGCGCCGGCGGCCCGTCGGACTCGATGATGATCCCCACCGAGCGCGTGACGCGTCCGCTGCGGCGGATGGTCTCCGCCGCCGCCATGCGCGCCGCCAGGGCTTCGAAGATGTCCGCGTCGCCGCTCATGGCCCCGCGCCTCACGCTCGCGTCGCGACGTCGTCATCCGCGCCCGCGGGCTCGCCTCCGAGCACGCGCGCGATCTCCTCGTCGAGCGCAGCGAGCTGCGTCTCGATGCGCGCGTCAAAGCGTCCGCGCTCGGTCTCCACCACGCAGCCGCCGCGGCCTACGGCGTCGTCGGCGACGATCGCCAGCTCCTCCACCCCACCGAGCGCGCTCAGCAGTTCCGCCTGCGCATCGCGGACGATGGCATCATCCGCCGCCGCTACGCGCACGGTGATTCGCCCGGCCCCCGCCGCCCGGCCGAGCGTGCTGCGCACCACGTCGAGCACCACCGTGTCATCTGCGTCGATGGTGCGCGCCACCACCTTCGCGGTCATCTGCCCGACCAGCCCGGCCAGCTCACGCTCGAGCCGCGTCATGCGCTCCTCGGCCGCCGCGCGCACCTGCTCGAGCAGCTCGTCGCGCGCCCGCTCGAAGGCCGCAACCTGCTCGGCCGCCACCTCCGCCAGCAGGGCCTGCACGCGCTCGCGCGCTTTGCGCAGCGCGTCCTCGCGCACCTGGCGGCGGATCTCCACGGCCTGCGCGTGCGCGGCCTCGAGCACGTTCCGCGCCTCCTCGCCGTCCTGCGCGGCGTCGCCGCCGGCTTCTGTGCCATCCGCCTCCTGGGAGCCGCCAGCACGCCCCAGCGCGAGCGGCATGAACTCCGCCGCCGGCCGGGACGCCTCGCCGAGCGCCGGCCAGCGCCAGGGCGTCGGCCGATCCTCCACGCCGCTCAGTTGCGCTCACCCCGCGACGGCTCGGCGGGCGCATCGGCGCGCATCCAGCCCCTGAGCTGCCGGGCGAAGTCCTCGGGCGACTGCGTGCCCAGTTCCGCCAGCCGCCTGGCCAGCGCCGGGTCGGCCTCCGGAGTCCCGTCGGTCGTGTGCGGCGCCTCTCCGGTCACGGGCGCGAGTTGAGCCGTGTCCATCCCGGGCCCGACGGCCCGGCCGCTCGTGACCTCGCGCTCGCCAACATCGTCTTCGCCCGCCCCCCGCCTCTCCGGCGCCGCGCCCAGCCGCCGTGAGATCATCAGCAGCGCCGCCGCCACCATCGCCAGCATCAGCACCATGCTCGCGTAGCGTATGCCGTGCTGGATGGTGCGCTGGCGGTCGCGCTGCGCCTGCGACGCCTCGGCCAGCTTCGCCTCCTCCTCGGCCACCTTGATCGCATCGATGGCCATCGACTCCACCGTGACCGCGTCCCCGCGCTCGGGATCGATCCCCGCCGCGGTCTCCACCAGCCCCTTCACCTGCCCGGCCACCGACACGTCGAGGCTCTCGTCGATTGCTACCGCCACGGTCAGCCGCCGCAGTTGCCCCGGTGGCGTGGTGATCTGCTCGTGCAGCCGCGAATACTCGTACTCTCGGCTCTTCTGGGTGTGCTCGTACGTGCCGCCCTCGGCCGCGGACGTGCGCGTGGTCGTCCCGCCCAGCCCCGCGGGCCCGCCCACCTCGCCCGGCGTGCGGCCGGAGTACCGCTCCTCGATGGTCTCTTCGTGACTGATCGCGCCGGGGCCGTCGGGCGGGTCGAGCGTCTCGCGCGTTACTTGCTGGCTCTGGAAGTCCAGCGCGGCCTGCACGCGCACCACCGAGCGCTGCGCCCCCAGCACCGCGTCGAGCATCGACTGCAGGTGCGCGCGGAGGCTCTCCTCGTAGCTGCGCGTCGCCTCGATCTGCGCCAGCGTCTGCATGCCGCCGGAGGCATCCCAGCCGCCTGAGAGCACGCGCCCGGTGGTGTCCACCACGGTCACCGCGTCGGGCTCGAGGCCCGGCACTGCGCTGGCCACGAGCTGCGTGATCGCCGCCACCTGCCCCGAGTCCAGCCGTCCGCCGCCCAGGCCCACTACCACCGAGCTACTGGGCGGCTCCTGGCGCTCGCTGAAGAGTCGCTCCTCGGGGAGGGCCAGGTGCACGCGCGCCGTGGTGATTTCCTGCAGCGTCACGATGCTGCGCTCCAGCTCGCCCTGCAGGGCGCGTTGGAGGTTCACGTTGTTCTGCAGGTCGCTGGTGGAGAAGCTGGTGCGATCGAACAGCTCGAAGCCCACGGCCGAGGCCGCCGGCAGGCCGTCGCCGGCGAGTTGCAGGCGCAGCTCGTAGAGCCGCTCCTGTGGCACCTGCACCGTCCCGCCGCCTGAGGCCAGCCGGTAGGGCACCCCCTGCTCCTTGAGGCGCTCGACCACCGCCTGGGCGTCCTGTGGCGACAGCTCGGAGTAGAGCACCGCCCACGACGGCCGCGTCGCCCACGTGCCGACCGCGACCAGCCCTGCCACCACCACGAGCGCCAGCGCCGCCAGCGAGATCTGCTGGCGGCGGTCCATCGCCTCCCAGGTCTGCCTGAGCTGTTCCAGCATCGTTGCTCAACCCGCGTGGCGCGTCGTTCGACCCGGGCGCACCGCGTCCGGGCTCAGATCTGCATGCGCGAGATCTCGCGATAGGCCTCAATCGCGCGCTGGGTCACCTGCGCGGTCAGCCGCAGCGACAGGTCGGCGGTCTCTACCGCCAGCACGGCGTCGTGCAGGTTCTCTGCCTCGCCGGTCGCCACGCGCTCGATCGCCGCATCAGCCGCCATCTGCGTGTCATTGACCCGGCGCAGGGCATCGACCAGCAACTGTGCGAAGTTGGCGCCCTCCGCCCGCTCCTCCCCGGCGGCGATCCCGGCGGCAGCCGGCCCCGCCGGCCCGGCGCGCAGCGGCGTCGTCGCGTCGGCCACGGTCAGAGTCGGCAACGGGATCGTGCCTGTGTCCACCCGCATTGCTGCTCACCGCCTCATGCGAGGATGCTCAGCGCCTGCCGGATCATCTCGCGGCCCGAGCGCAGGGCCGCCGCGTTCGCCTCGTAGGCGCGCGCGGCCAGCACCATGTCGGCCATCTCGGTCGGCAGGCTGACGTTCGGCATCAGCACGTAGCCATCCGCGTCGGCGTCCGGGTGGCCGGGATTGTGCACGCGCATCGGCGGCGATGGATCGGCCTCGACCGCCGCCACTCGCACGCCGGTGTACGTCACCCGCTCCGCGGTCGCCGACCCGCTGCCTTGCTCGGCCATGAGCACCACCTGGCGCCGCCGGTAGGGCCCGCCGTCCTGCGACCGCGTGCTCTCCACGTTGGCGATGTTCTGCGCGATCACGTCCATGCGCGTGCGCTCGGCCTGCAGGCCCGTGGCGCTCACCCGCAACGCGTCGAAGACGCCCATGGTCAGCTCGACCTCCCGTCGCCGATGGCGACGCCCACCATCGCCAGGTGGCGATCGAGCAGGCGCGTGAGGATCTCGTAGCGCGCGCTCGCCTCGGCCAGCCCGGTCATCTCGGCCTCGATGTCCACGTTGTTGCCGTCCGGGCCCGCGGGATGCGCGCTCATCTCCACCCGCGCCTGCACCTGTGCGATCTCCTCGGTCCCATCGCCCCTGCGCTCGGCCGCAAGGGCGCGCGCGAGGCGGTCCTGGAAGCTCGCGTGGCGCGCGCGGTAGCCGGGCGTCTCAAGGTTCGCGAGGTTGTTGGCCGCCGCCCGCTGCTGCGTGGCCGTGCCGTCCAGCGCGGCGGCGAGGGCCCTGGTCGTCACGTCCGCCATCATCGTGTTGTCCACCGATGTCATCCTCCGTCCCGCGCCCGTGCACCCCGAACGGGCGCCTTCCCGGCGCGGCACTGGTTTTTCGGCATGCGCGCCCGGAACTTGAGTCGCGCGCGCAACGGGAACCTCGCCGCTCAGCGCCGGCGGGCGGGCGGACTCGGCCCGATGAGCTTTGCCGCGAGCCTCCCGCCCACCACGCCCGTCTCGGCCAGGAACTGAGGCCTGCCGCGCACCGCCACGGTCATCGGCTCCCCCACCGGCTTGCCCAGCGGGATGACGTCCCCGGCCTGCAGGGCCACGGCCCGGGACAGCGGCATGCGCACCTCCTGCACCACCACGGACACCGGCACCACCACGCGCCCGCTCACCAGCCGCAGACGCTCTTCGTTGACACGCCGGTCCCGCGCCCTGCTCGCGTCCGTCTCGCCGACCAGCCGCTGGGCGCTCGCCACCGGCAGGCAGACGCGCATCTCCCCCGCCACGCCGGCGATCTCCGCCGCAATCGTGACCATGACCGTCTCCCCCTCGGCGATCTTTCCCTGCAGCGCCGCGCTCTCGGAGACCACCTCCTGCACCTGCGGGCTCTGCGCCGCCAGCCGGTCCCACGTGGTGGCCCAGATGTCCACCATCTCCTGCGTGAAGGTGCGCAGCAGCCCGGCCTCCAGCGCCGTCGGCGCCCGCTCCAGCGCCTCCGCGGGCCCGCCCAGCATGCGGTTCACGATCGGCCCGGTGAGCGTCTCGCCTATCTGCCACACCATGGCGGGAGCCGCGGGCACGAACCCCACCAGCGCCAGCGCCGCGTGCGCCGGCGCCTCGGAGAGGAAATGCTCGAGCGGGCACGCACCCATCGCCGTCACCTCGAAGCGCGTGGGGCAGTCGAGGTAGACGGTCATGATGCGGTCCAGCGCCGCCGTCAGACGCTCCGAGCACGCCCGGAGCTGCGACAGTGTCTCCCGCGACAGCTCGGTGCCGGTGCGGAAGTCATACACCCGCGGCTCCACGCCGCGCCCGCCCGCGCCCACCGGTGCGACACCGTCCGGGTCCTGCCTCATCGTCTGTGCCATCGCTGCCTCCCTGTCCCGTGTTCACTCGATGTACTCCGCGTCCTCGCTGCTCAGCGTGATCTCCCCCGCCTGCTCCAGCTCCAGCGCGAGGCTGACGAACTCCCGCTGCGCCGCCTCCACGTCGCGCACCAGCACCGGCCCGAGCAGCTCGACCTCCTGCTCCAGCATCTCCCGCCCGCGCTCGGACAGGTTCGCGAAGATGCGCTCCCGAACCGTCTCGTCGGCGCCCTTGAGGGCCTGCGCGATCACCGTGTTGTCAAGCCCGCGCAGCAGCACCTGCAGGTAGGCGTCGCTGAGCTGCAGGACGTTCTCGAAGGTGAACAACCGGTCCTCGACCTGCTCGGCCAGCTCGGCGTCGCGCTCGCGCAGCTCTGCCAGCGCCTGCTTGCTCGCCCCCCGGTCCATGCCCTCGAGCAGGCGCACCACGAACTCCAGCCCCTGATCGGCGCTGCCTTCGTCATCGACGCGGTAGGCCTGGCGGCCGAGCACCTCGCCGATGGCCTCGAGCGCCCCCGGCGCCAGGTGCCCCAGCTTCGCCACGCGCAGCGCCAGATCCGAGCGCTGCTCGGCCGGCCACTGCGCCAGCACCTGCGCGGCCTTCTGCGGGGAGAGCTGGCTGAGCACCACCGCCACCATCTGCGGCGTCTCCGCGGCGAGCAGTCGCCGGATGCTCGACGGTTCGGCGCTGCTGAGCGCACGCAGGCGCTGCAGGGCGGCCTGGCGGCGGTCGTCACCGCCGCCGGGCGTATGCCGGCCCAGCACCGCCGCCATCAGTCGCTCGGC
>JALGVA010000178.1 GCA_029820295.1 Candidatus Zipacnadia bacterium | reverse complement strand
GTCCACCGGGCGCAAGCTCGAGGTGATGATCGGCAAGCCCTCACCGATCATCACGCAGATGGCGCTGGCGGGGATCGGGCTGGGGCCGGAGCAGTGTCTCATGGTGGGTGATCGCCTGGACACCGACATGGCGATGGGCGAGACCGCGGGCCTCGACACCGCGCTGGTGCTCACAGGCGTTACCGGACGCGACGATCTGGCGCGGTCGAGCCGCAGGCCGACGTATGTGCTCGAGTCGGTGGGGGAGTTGGCGAGGTAGCACTTCCGCGGCGACGAACATCGTTGCCGTTGCAGGGCGGGGGCCTGCACCCCGCCGGTCGTTCTCGGGTGGAGCAGGAGGATGATCCGTAACAGAACTGGACAGCGCGACGAACGTCTACTATAATACATAGTAGAAACCATCAGCGTGTCGTGACAATCCAGGGGCGGGGTGCACGCAACCATGAGGCAGGAACGAGACAGTACGCCGGAGCACAGTGAGCCGGATCTGTCCGTGTTCAAGCTGGACAAGAGCGGACTGGAGCAGGCGTTGGGGACGCTGGAGGCCCAGGTGATGGAGGCGATCTGGGAGGCCGGCGAACCGGTGGCGGTGGAGGACGTACGGGCGGCGCTGGAGGCGCAGGGCAAGGAGTCCGCCTACACGACCATCATGACCACCATGAGCCGCCTGTTCGACAAGGGCCTGCTGGAGCGCGAGCAGCGCGGCCGCGCCTACTTCTACTGGGCGGCGCTGAGCCGCAGCGAGCTGAACCGGAACGTGTCGCGGCGCGTGATCGACGGCCTGCTGGCGAGCTTCGCGGAGCCGGCGATCTCGTACTTCGTGGAGGCGGTCGGCGACGAGCACCCGGAGCAGCTTGACGCGCTGGCGCGCATCGTGGACGAGCATCGCCGCCGCAGGGGGAGCGCGACGGAGCGCTGATGGCGCTGCTGCTGGCGGGTGCGGGCCTGCTCGTGGCGACCGCGGCCGCGATCAGTCTGCTCATGGCGCTGCCCGCCGCCGCGCTGGCTGAGGCCGCCGGAGAGTCCGACGCCGCCGGCCGGGCGCGAGTCTGGCTGGCGGCGCTGCTCGTACCGCCCCTCGCGGGCCTGGCGGCGGCGATCCGCGCGCTGGTGTTGCACGCGCAGGGCCTGGGCGCGACGCCGCATCTGGGGGGGCTACGCCCGCATCTGTGCCTGCTGCCGATGGTCAACGCCCCCGCCGGAGCCTTCGCCCTGCGCGCCCTCGCCTGGCTGTCCCTGCTGCTGGTCGCGGCGGCGCTGGTGCGGGTGATCGCCGGCGCGATCAGTGGCCACCTGCTGCGCCGGATGATGATCGACAGCGGCGCCGCACTCGACCCGGACGGCGCGGACGACGCGGACGGCGCGCCGGCGCTGGCGGTCGACCTGCGCCGACCGGTCTCCTTCACCGCCGGGCTGCTGCGCCCGGTCATCGTGATTTCGACGGCGCTGAGCGGCCGCCTGGCGCCCGCGGAGGTGCGCGCGATCATCGCCCACGAGCGCGCGCACGCCCGCCGGCGCGACAACTTGCTGGGTCTGCTGGCCGATGGCTGTGCAACGCTGCTGCTGCTGGTGCCGACCGCGTGGTACTTCCGGCGGCGGCTGCGCGCGGCGTCGGAGCAGGCGGCGGACGATGAGGCGGTCGCGGGGGGGATCTCGCCCGAGGCGCTCGCGGGGGCGCTGCACGCGGTCGAGAGCGCGGCCAGCGGCGCACCCCGGGTGCCGACGCTGGCGGCGCTGCTCATCCCCGAGCCAGCTCAGCCCGCCGAGCGCCGGGCGCGGCTGCAGGACACGTCGGCCGCACGGAGAGCCAGGAGGGGGAGCGTGCACGCGCTGGTGGCGGCGGCGGTGGGCGTGGTGCTCATCGCCGCGCTGCTGCTGGCGGCGCGCCAGCCGATCGAGGACAGCCTGTTCTGCGCCGCCGAGCAGCTCATCGCGGCGGTGCGGTAGCCGGTCGCCAGGCCCTCAGCAGTCGCTATGTCGTCGGAGTGGTGACGGGCCGTTCGCCGCTGCCATCCCATCCCCCATGCCCGGCCGTCATATCGCAATCTCGGCCCCGTCCTGCTCGCGCGAGCGGCGCGCGGCATCGACCACGGCGATGACCTCGACCATCTCGTCGCCCGAGATCGGCATCTGCCCCGTGCGGCACATCGTGAGGAAGGCCTCCAGCATCGGATCGTAGAGCGCGCCGAGCTTCGTAACCGTGTGCCAGCCGCCGGTGCCGCAGGCGGTGAACATCTGACCGCCTGAGATGACCTGGCTCCAGTACATGTTCAGCACCACCTGCGCACCGTCGCGGCGGCGCAGGCGCACGACGTCGCGGTCCTCGCTGCCGACGTTGGCCACCGAGATCGTGCCCGGGCCGAGGATGCCGTAGGCGAACTCGGTCGGGTGGATGGCGTAGATGTGGAACTTGCCCTGGCCGGCGACGCCCACCAGCAGCTCGATCTTGCCCAGACGCGCCAGCGCCTCACGCATCTCCCACGCCCCGTCGCACCAGCGGAAGCTCGAGCAGGACATCAGCGGCGCGTTGTGCTCGGCGGCGATGTCGATGATGCGCCGCGCCTCCTCGGCGGTCTCGGCCAGCGGCTTGTCGATGAAGGTGGGCATGCCCTTCTCCAGCGCCGGGATGGCCCACTCGGCCTTGGCGCATTCGCCGCTGTCGGCCACCAGCACGGCATCCGTGCCCTCGGTCAGGCCCTCGGGCGAGTCCACGACCTCCTCGATGCCGTATATCTCTGCCATCATCTCGGCGGCCTCGCGGTCGGGGTCGTAGATCTTCACCACGCGCCCGCCTTCGACGCGGATGTCGCCGGCGCCGCCGGTGGGGTAGCCCAGCTCCTGCGCGCGGTCCCTGTCCCAGCCGTTGAACATCGAACAGAACGCGTTGCCGTGATGGCAGCCGCGCTTGCCCTCGAAGGTCACGGCGGCGGTGATGCCGATGCGGATCATGGGGATCAGCCCTTCCCAGCGGGCCGGTGAGCCCGTCGCTCGCCTCATCTGCGCAGGCGCGTTCGCGGACGCGGGGCAGTACTCCTCCTCAGGTCGCGGTGGAGGTCGTGGCGGCCCCACGCAGAAGTGCCCGCCAGCGCGAGCATCAGCCGCCCACCGGAGGCCCGCATCATGATCAGCCGCCCCATCGCGACCGTGGCGTGCTCCCTGGCGATGATCCTGCCTGTAGCGGCCGCCGCCCAGAACGGGCCCGTGGCCGCGTGGAGCTTCAATGGCGACTTCCGCCGGCTCTACCGTGACATCGCCGCCGACACGCATCACGCCATCGCCGCCTCGGACCTGGAGCGCGCCGAGGCCCCCGGCCTGCAGGCGCTCGTCTTCGACGGCCAGGACGACTTCGTGCGCGCCGCCGACGACCTCGCGCTGCACATGACTGACGCGGTCACGCTGGACGTGTGGCTGATGCTCGACGAGCCCGACACCGGTGGGCCGCAGTGCGTGCTCGACAAGGCCGGCGAGCGCTACCGCATCCAGGTGAGCGGCACCACGCCGATGTTGGGCCTCAAGACCGCCGACGCGCGCATGGACCTGACGGGCGGGACGCTCACTCCCGGGCAGTGGCATCGCGTGACCGGGGTCTTCGACCGCCCGAACGCGACGCTCTACGTCGATGGCGTGGAGGTGGCGAGCACCACCTGGGACCACGAGATCGGCGCCGGCGGCGACCTGATCCTCGGGTCGAAGGCCGGATCGACCTACTTCTTCCGCGGCCGGCTCGACGAGGTGCGCATCTATGACTACCCGCGGCCGCCGCGGCCCGATGACGCGCCCACCACCGAGGCGATGGGAGTGGCTGCAGTGGCAGACGCGGAGCTGGACGTGCAGGAGCTTCCTGACGGCGTGCGCGTGGACACCGGCGGGGCGGTCTTCGAGCTGTCCGACGTCGGCGCGGTGCGCTCGATGACCATCGGCGACGCGTCCATCGTCGCGGACAACGACCGGCCGCTGATGGCGGGGACGATCGTCCGGTCGGCGGACTACGATGGCTGGCGCGACATGGCGACCACCACGCCTGTCGAGGCCACGCACCGCGCCGACGCGCACCGCTACGAGGGCGACGACCAGCAGTTCCGCGCCGTCTACCAGGGCGCGCTCGACTTCGGCGCGGGCGACAGCATCGGCTACGAGCTGACCGTGGCGGCGGCGCGGGGCAGCCGGTTCCTGACGGTGACCGTTGCGCTCACGCCGCAGGGCGACTTCGAGGACCGCTTCATCCGCGATGTGTCGCTGCGGCTGCCGCTGGCGCTGAACCACCGCAAGCGCGTCATCCAGGGCGGCGACCGCGGCGTGCAGTGGAATACCCGCGCGCGCTACGAATTCCACGTCAACCCCACCTCGCGACTGATGAACGAGCCCGACCACAACATCTGGCGGCGCTTCGCCATCGACCAGAACACGGCGGGCGACTATCACATCTGGAAGGCCGAGAGCCCGGTTACGCCGGCACTGACCATGCAGCGCGGGCTGCAGGCGCCGGGCTGGATGGCGGCCTACGATGAGCGCGTCGGGCTGATCTTCGGCTACCGGGGGATGCCCGAGCGCGCGCCCAAGTCGTTGCGCATGATGACTGAGGACGGTGGCGAGGCGCGCGTGTGCCTGTGGCACGATGGCCTGCCCCCGCTGAGCCCGCAGTCGCCGCAGGCCGAGGCGCTGTTCGGCGCGCCGCACATCATCGACCTGGGGCTCTTCGACGACGATCCGATGTTCTCGCAGCCGGACATCGCGCTGGCCGCGCACCGTGGTGTCGAGGGGCTGGCCAGCGATCCGCCGGCGCGTAATGAGCCGCCGCTGGGCGACCTGAACCCGCTCGCTGAGGCCAGCGATGACGCCGAGGCGCCGCTGATCTCGGGCGGTGTGCCGCTGCCGCGAGGCGCGATCACCGATCCCGCCAACGTGCGTCTGCAGCGCGCGGGCGCCGATGTGCCGGTGCAGACGAAGGCGGTCGGCTACTGGCCCGATGGCTCGATCATGTGGCTGCTGCTCACCTTCGCGGGCAGCGGTGGCGAGGTCGCGGGAGCGACGGGTGATGGTGATGCCTTCAGCTTCGAGGTGACACGCCGCGATGGCTCGGCGGCGGCGTACACGCTGCGCTACGGCGGCGACTGTGCCGCGGGCACGCCCGTGCAGGCGCTGAACGCCTCGGCGGACGGCAACGTGGTGCGCATCGACACCGGCCGGCTGCAGCTCGAACTCGCGGCCGAGGAAGGCTGGCTGCGCCGGGCGACGCTCGACGGGCGGGACCTGCTCAGCGCGCCCGGCGGCAGCTTCGTGGACTTCCTGCGCGCCGAGGGCTACCTGTCGATGACCACCGCGGCCGACGGGCGGCTCGACCCCGGCGACTTCGTGCCGGAGACCATCGAGCTGGAGGAGGCCGGGCCGCTGCGCGCGGTGGTCAAGCTGGTGGGCATGACCACCGCGGAGGAGTCGCCGCGCATGGTGGTGCGGCTGGAGACCTGGGCCGGGCGCACGTGCGCGCGGGTGTTCCAGAGCGTCGAGTTCCTGCACGCCGATCCGCGAGTGGCCTTCGTGCGGCGCATGGGCCTGGAGCTGCCCATCGCGGGCGCGGGCGAGCGCGTGACTGCGGGCGGCCAGGACGGGCCGGTGGTGCTGGGCGTGGGCCCGCGCGCGGGCCTGCGCCAGCTCAGCCATCTGAGCTACCAGGCGTGGAGTCAGCGCGAGGGCGAGCGCTTCCTGCGCATCGACGAGGCGCAGGCGCGGTCGCGCGGCTGGCTGGACCTGTCCGGCGACGCCGGCGGCGTGACCATGGTCATGCGCGACATGTGGCAGAACTTCCCGACTGAGCTGCTCGCGGATCGCGACGGCGGCCGGCTGGTTGCCTACTTCTGGCCGGAGAGCGCGCCGCTGATGGACGTGCGCCGCTACTCGAACTACCCGCACCGCGCGCAGGGCGAATCGACGCCATCGGACACCGACTGGGTCGAGACCACCTACTACGCGAACGACCCGTTCATCGGCGTCACCAGGACCCACGAGCTGCTGCTCTACTTCCACGGCCCGCAGGTGGGCGCGGACACGATCGATGCGGTCGCGGGCGACTTCCAGCGCCGACCGCTGGTCTACTGCGGCGCCGACTGGTACCTGCGGACGCGGACCATCCCGCCCCAGCCCGCCCCGGATGCCCCCGGATTCGAGCGCCTGAACGCGAACCTGGCGCACTTCGCCGGCTTCTGGATGCGCCATCAGAAGCTGTGGGGCTGGTACGGCTGCTGGGACTACGGTGACGTGCAGCACAACTACAAGTCCGGCTACGGGCGCATCGTCCCGGTGGACCGGCTGGTGGGGCTACTGCAGGACCCGCCGGAGGACTACGAGGAGATCGACGTGCGCAACATGGCTGTGCAGGACTACGCGCCGCCGGTTGAGTGGGCGTATGACAACGGCCGCTGGGGCTGGACCAACACCGAGGGCCTGCCCGGCCTGTTCATGCAGATGCACTACCTGCGCACCGGCGACCGCGACGCCTTCTTCTTCGCCGAGGCCATGGCGCGGCATGTGCGCGATGTGGACATGCGCCACGCGGGCATGTGGCTGGGCCGCGGCACCCGCCATGGTGTGCAGCACTGGAGCGATGGCAACCACGAGGAGCGCCAGACCACGCACTCGGAGTTCCGCTACCACTACTTCCTGACCGGTGAGCCGCGCTCGCGCGACTTCGCGCAGCTCCTGTATGACGAGATCTACTCGCAGCGGAACGTGCACGTGCACGCGGCGCACTCGGGGCGCACGCAGGGCCTGCTCACCTGGTGGGAGATGACCGGCAGCGATGAGGTCGCGAGCATCCTCGAGCGTTACATCCCGAGCTTCATCGCGCCCGAGGGCATCTCCATCTCACCCGACGTGCGCTTCCCGGCGGTCGAGTGCGTGGCGCAGGACGAGGTGAACGGGACCAGCATGTTCTTCTGGACCTTCGGCGCGGCGCACGCGCTGGTGGACTACTACGAGTTGACCGGCAACGAGCCGCTACGCGAGGCGATGGTGAAGGCCGCCGACGCGGCCATGGCGCGCGACGACAGCCCGGGCGTGATGGCCATCGCGGTCGCCTTCGCGGCGATGTACGCCGATGACCCGCAGCCCTATCGCGACTACCTGGCCGACTGGGCGATGCGCAACCGCGCGCTGGTGCAGATGGTCCCGCATAACCCGGAGTGGTACGGCGCGTCGCGCGGCATGCTGCGCGGCTCGGTGGCCGGCTCGCTGTTCACGATGAACGCCGAGGCGTGGGTGATGAACGGCCTCGACGGCGACCCGCAGCTCGACGAGGACACGCTGGCCGACATCGCGCGCGTCGATGCCGAGGGCGGCGCGCCCTACACGCCGCCGCTGCTGAGCTGGCAGTCGCAGTACGACATTCCGGCGCTGGAGGAGTACCTGCGCATCAAGCACCCGCAGCCGTGACTGGAGTGATCGACGCGTGCTGACCGCCGAGCAGGTCAAGGAATGCGCGCTGGCCGTGGGCGCCGACGTCGTCGGCATCGGCGACATCGAGCGCTTCGAGGGCGCGCCGCTGCAGAACGACCCGCGCTACATCTTCCCCGAGGCGAAGACCGTCATCGGCATGGCCTTCCGGGTCCACCGCGGGCTGCTGCGCGGGATCGAGGAGGGCACCTTCTTCGCCGCCTACCCGTCGATGGGCTACGCGAACATCAACGACGTCTATGCGCCCATCGCCCTGCGCGAGGTCGGCGACTTCCTCGAAGACAACGGCTACGAGGCGGTACTCTACCAGAACACCTCGATCCGCATGGGCTGCGGCGTGGGCGAGCCGGTGCGCGAGGGCTACCCCAGGCCGGACGTGTTCCTGCACTTCCGCATCGCCGCCTACATCTGCGGCATGGGCGAGATCGGCTGGAGCAAGGTCTTCCTGACGCCGCGCTTCGGCCCGCGCCAGCGCTTCGCGTTCATCATCACCGACGCCCCGCTGGAGCCCGACCCGATCTACGACGGCCCGCCGCTGTGCGACCGCTGCATGCGCTGCGTGGCCGAGTGTCCGGCCAATGCCATCAGCGCCGAGGAGTCGGTCAAGGTCAGCATCGCCGGCCACGACGTCGAGTGGGGCGCGCTCGACGAGCAGCGCTGCGCGGCGGTCTACCAGGTCGGCACACGCGAGCACAGCCCGTTCCTGCCCGAACACGTCGCGGAGTACATCGACGCACTCACGGCCGAGCCGAAGGGGCAGCACCGCAGCGAGATGCTCGCCTACGGCACGGGCGGCCCGTTCAGCTTCGCGAAGAACGAGGTGCCCTATTCGGCGAACGCGTGGGAGAGCTACCACCACCCGTCGGCGATCTGCGGCAGTCGCGGCTGCATGCGCGCGTGCATGATCCGGCTCGAAGAGCGCGGCGCGATCGAGAACACCTTCGAGACGCCGTTCCGCATCCGCAGGCCGTGGAAGCTGGGCGGGCGCGACTGAGAGTGAGCAACTACTGCTGCTCGGGGCTGTCGAGGTCCATGCTCGCCTGGGTGCCGGTGGGGTGACAGATGACCAAATCGTCGCGCAGCATGGGGGCGAGGCGGAGCTGATCCGTGTCGAAAGTGTGCATTTCGTCGCAGCCGATCGCGAGCGCGGTCGCGATGAAGATGGCGTCCTCCGCACGCAGCTTCCACCCACGCTCGAGCCCGCGAGCGCGCACCCGACCGGCAGCGCGGGCGATCGCCGCAGTGACTTCGTGTACCTCAACGTTGTCCCGCTCGAAGAACCGCCCAAAGATCTCGTACTCTCGAGGCGCCAGCGTGCCCGGAAGGATCTCGGCGAAGATAAGCGTGGACGTGACCAGTATTGCCCGGTCGCTGTTCACGTCATCGACGGCGGCCCGCAGGCCGAGGACTTCGGCGAGTGTGCGGTTGTCGTCCGCGCCGCGGAGGACCGCAAGGAGAACGGTCGTGTCCCAGCAGTAGCTACGCATCAGGATCGCGCAGTGCCCTTACGTAGTCCTCGACGGGCTCCCCCTGGGTCACGTCCGGCGCCAGCCCCCACAGCTCCCAGATGGTGGGCAACTCGTCGTCGATGGGATGGACCACCACATCCTCGGCGTCAATGCGGTACGGGAAGGCCTGGAAGCCGAGGTAGTGGAGGCTGCCGACCACAGTGACTTTGCGCTTCAAGCCGGCGGCCATGCGGGGCAGCAGCTCCTGGCCGAAACGGCACTCAATGTAGGCAGGCCCGGTGCGCGGGTAGATGCG
>JALGVA010000177.1 GCA_029820295.1 Candidatus Zipacnadia bacterium | reverse complement strand
GTGATGACCGGCGAGACCGCGAAGTACGGGAACATCATCCTGACGAAGGGTGTGACGCCGGCGTAGGCCGGCGGCCGGAAACGGGCAAGCGCGGAACGGCGGACGACGCGGGCGTCCCGGGCCGATGTGCAGCATGGGCAGGGGCGCGCCTTCGATCGACGCCCGCTGCTCCGTCTACTCGAGGCCCAGTGCCGCCAGGCATCCCGTCAGCTCCGCCGAGCCCAGGGACTCGCCGGTGTCGGCGACGATCTGCCCGGTGGCGTCGATGGCGATGGTCCGCGGGGCCTCCACCGGTCCGTAGGGCGTCCCGTAGTCGCGTCCGACCTTGCTCGCCGCCGCCGGTGCGAGCCAGACTCCGGTGACACCCGTCGGGGCCCGCGCGAACAGGTCGGCGGCGGCCTCGAAGTCGTTGCCCACGGCCGCCGCCACCACCTGCAGCTCGCGGTGGCTCACCCTCGCGCCCGCAAGGCGCTGCAGCGCCTCGGCCGCCCCGTCGGCCTCGGGGTCCAGGATATGCAGGATCGTGGGCTTGCCCTGCAGACTGCTCAGGCGGAACTCGTTGTGCTGCATGTCCTGGGCGATGATCTCCGGCGCCTGCTCGCCGGTCATGTCCGGGGCCTCGGGTTCAGGCAGGTCGGAGAGGTCCGGCATCGATTCCGCCATCAGCTTTTCCATCGCTTCCTCGAAGTCATCGGCCTCGATCACGGTCGCGCCCTCAGGCGGAGTGAAGTTGAAGGTCCCCTCGGGCGGCGCTTCATTGATGACGGTCTCGTTCTCGGTGAGGACGATGCGCATGATCATGTCGCCGAACATCGAGCGCACCGTCTCCTGCGCCTGCTCCAGCTCCTCCAGCTCCTCGGACTCCGGATCCGCCTCCTTCATCGCGGCCATCATGCTGTCGAAGTCGAAGGCCATCGCCGACTGCTTGACCAGGCGCGTGGCGCGGTCGATCCACATCACCACGTCAACACCATCGGCGATCGAGACCGTGATCGGCCACGTGCCCCGCGGTTCCTCGAGCGAACCGAGCCACTCATCGTCGCGATCGAAGCCATAGTGGATGTCCGTAAGCTTGTCGGGGGCGAAGTCCCCGGCGATCAGCGACCGGGCGTCCGGGATCTTCATGGCCGGCATCCCCCCGCCCAGGCTCCCGCCCATCCCCTCCATGGGCATCTCAGCCAGTGTTGCCGGTGCCGGCACCTTGAGCACCGCGTCGAGCATGCCGATGCTCATGTACATGTCCGTGCCATCGGACACCGTCGTGGTGCTGATCATGCCCATGTCGGCCTTGTAGAGCACCTTGTTGGGGGCGGCCCAGGCGAACTGCATATCCACGTCGCTCGACGTGCCCTGCCCGCCCAGCTCCATCTCGAAGCTCATCGTGCCTTCGGTCTGCACGTATTCGGCCGACGAGTAGCGCGACACCGTCTCGGCCAGCAGGAGTCTCGGGTCCGGGCGCAGGAGCATCGGCACGGCGTAGACGGCGATAGCCACGATCGCCGCGATCACCAGCACGCCCACGATGATGCCGGCGATCCGGCTGACATTGCGCCGCCTGGGGGCCGGCGCCGGCCCCTCGACCTCCGGCGCCTCAACGAGGTCGGCGGACTCCAGCGGCTCGATGGGACGCTCCTGTTCGTCGCTCATGGGGCCGGCCCCCCACCTGCCGCGCCTGAGCCCACCATGCCGCCCATGAGGCCCATCAGTCCGCCTATGGACCCCGTCATCGTGTCCTGCATGTCAACCTTCCAACTACCGTCCTCGTTGTGCAGGCTGTACTTGAGCGTGATCTCGGTCTGCCCGGTGTACTGCGTGACCTGCTCGGGAAGCGGCATGGTCACCGGCACCGTGGCCCTGTCGCCGTCGATCTCAGTTTCGCCCAGCGCGTACTCGAACTCCTGCTCGGAGCCACCGCCCGTCATGCCGCCCAGGCGATCAGCCCACCGCTGCGACCGCTCGGTCATGCACGCCCTGACGGTCTCCACGTCGCCTGCCATCTGAGCCCGGAACATCGTGTGGAGCGTCTTCTCGGGGGTGGAGCGCAGGACGAACCACCATACGCCTGCGCCCGCGATGGCGAGGATCGCCACAATCACGATCACGATCACAACCGCTGCACCTGTTCGTCTCGAGCCAGACATCGACACGCCCCCTCTTCCATGCGATTGCACTCGAACGCAGGTACGAGCGTGACATGTATCCACCATGCATTCTACACCCAGGACATCAATCGGTTCAAATGGCAGGGAGCGATTGTGCGCCCGCTATCCCTCGATCACCCGCCGCGCCTGCGCGGCGGCCATCGCCTCCTCGGAGTGCGGCCACGTCCTGCTGATGTGCTCGAGCAGCTCGCGAGCGGCGTCATTGCGGCCCCGACGCAGCAGCAGGCGGGCCGCGCGCAGCGCCGCGGCGGGCGCCTGGGCGCTGTCCGGGTGCGCCTGCGCCACCCCCATCCACGCCGGCAGCGCCAGGTCGTCGGCGGAGCGCGTCTCGGCGGCGGCCCCGATGCGCATGAGCACCGCCGGGTCGAAGTCGTGCGGCCGATAGCGCTCAACCAGCGCGCGGAAGCGCTCGACGGCCGCATCGTAGCCGCGCGCCAGCAGCAGCAGGCGCAGGTGTTCGTTCCAGTGTTCGATCGCCTGCTCGCGGCCGTCCTGGAGCTGCTCGTAGCTCACCGCCGCCTCGCCGTGCAGCTCCGCGTCGCCCGGCCGCGCCGCGATGCGCTCCTCCAGCAGCTTCGCCGCCGAGCGCCACGCTCCCGCCGCCACCAGTTTGCGCGCCTCGGCGTGGTGGATCTCGTGCGTTCCCTCCTCCGGCAGACGCAGCGCCCACGCCCAGACTCCTCCGGCCAGGAAGCCGCCCACATGCGCCCAGTGCGCCACCCCGCCCATGCCCTCGGAGCCGATGGCCATCAGCGCCATGGTCAGGTCCATGCCCAGGTAGGCGATGCCCACCCACAGCGCGCGCACGGAGAACACGTAGGGGAGGATCAGCCAGATGAAGAAGCGCACGCGCACGCCGTGGAAACGCAGCACGAACAGCGAGACCACCCCCATGATCGCGCCTGAGGCCCCCACCAGCCCGACGGCCAGCTCCTGAGGGTAGAGCACCAGCGATGACAGCACGTGCAGTCCCGCGGAGGCGAAGCCCGCACTGAAGTAGAGCAGGATGAAGCGGCCGCGCCCGAGCGCGTCCTCGGCATGCGGGCCGAACACCCACAGGAAGATCATGTTGCCCAGCAGGTGCCCGAAGCCACCGTGAGTGAACATGTAAGTGACCGGCATCCACCACTCGAAGCGGGTCCACACGAGCGCGAAGTTGCCCGCACCGGGCCGGTCCTGGAGAACGAGGAACACGTAGCAGTTGGCGGCGATCAGGATGATCGTCGCCCACGGAGGACCGTGACGCCGTCGGTCGGTGCCGATGGGGATGAGCACGCGTGTGCCTCTGGGTGTGGGATGGTCGCCGCGTCAGTCCTCAGCGGCGGAGCGGTCGGCTACGGAGCCGCGTCGCACGTAGACCCGGCCGGTCGGCTCCTCGAACGCGCGCCGCCAGTTCGGGTCGAGGTCAAGCGCCCGGCACAGCGGCGAGCGGACCGAGAGCACCGCCCAGTCGATCTGGTAGCGCTCCAGGACCTCCTCCCAGCCATCCTGCAGCTTGTGCAGCTTCTGCCAGTCCTCGACCAGCGGTCGGCCGGCCACGTCCGCGCGCCCGTCGATGAACACGCGCTGCTGCGGCCACAGGTGCCAGATCAGATAGCCGCCCCAGCGGTAGGTGTTGAACATGCGCCCGTCGATGCCCGTGCGCTCCAGGTAGTGCACGCACTGCACGGGCATATCAGTGCTGAAGGCATCGGACGCGCGTCGCAGCGCAGAGGGCGCCGCGGTGGACGCCAGCACCGCCAGCACCGCAATGATCGCGGCGAACAGCACCAATGGCTCGCGCCGCGCCGGATCGCGTCCCAGCCTCGCGAGCCCGAGATCGTCAAGCACGTGCGAGAGGTGCATCGCCAGTGCCGGCGCGACCGCGAAGGCGAACAGCGCCACGTTGCGCTGCCACTTGAGCGTCATGAACAGGAAGGCTGCGGTCAGGACCACATCCCACAGCCGCGCGCGGCGCTGCGAGACGGCGAAGATGGTCGCCGTCGCCACGATCAGCAGGCCCAGGTAGAGGAAGATCGGGTTGGAGAAGTCCGGCGACTCGTATTCCGTGATCCACGTCTTGTGCCAGGCATGCGGGCCGTAGATGTAGTCGAGCGGGTAGGTGGCCCCGGCGACGCCGTTGGGATTCACCAGGCACCCGGCCAGCGCCAGCACGACCGCCCCTGCCAGGATCGCCGGCGCGGGGCGCAGGGGCTGGTCCGCGCGGTACTGGCCCACCCAGCGCACGAAGCAGCAGGCGCCGTAGAGGCCCAGCAGCGCCGGCCCGAAGATGAAGCCCCCGTGCACGTTGACCCATGGGATCATCAGCAGCGGCGTCGCCAGCAGCCACCTCTCCCGCCCTCGCTCGGCCATCTCGATCAGGCACAGCATCGCCACGAAGAACAGGATGGTCGCGACCTGCGGACGGTCGTTGAACAGTGGCCGCGCCGCGAAGATCGCCAGCGCCCCCACCGCCATCGTCGCCAGCGGGCCGGCCCCGCGCCTCAGGCACAGCCACGCCAGCAGCGCACACGCGCCCACCGCCACCGCCGTGCGCAGGATCATCAGCCCACCGTGGCCCCAGCGCGCGTAGAGCAGGTACATCGGTACCTCCCACCCCCACTCGTGCGTGATCCAGGGCTGGCCGTGCCGCGTCCAGGTGAAGGGGTCGCTGTCGGGGATGGTGCGCGTGTCCACGATGAGCCTGCCGGTGGCGAGGTGCCACCAGATGTCGTAGGTGCGGCGCGGCCACATCGCCGTGACCAGACCGCAGTAGATGAACACCGCCCACACCACGTGCTCCAGGCGCAGTCGCGGCCGTCCTGTGTGCTGGTCTTGCTCCTCCATCCCGCGACCCCTGTCGAGATCGTGCAGCACCGCGCCCTGTCGCGCAGGCTGAGCACAAGATGTGGTGGGCAGGATGTCCGCCCCACGGTTGCCCCGAAGCGCAGGCTCCCCGTCGCCCGCGCGCTGCACGGTGAGTATCCCGTGGCGCAGGCTTCCAGCCTGCGACCGTTGCTCGCGCTATCTTCGCCGGGTCGCCCGCCGCACCTGCCGCCGCGGGTGAAGGTGCGCCGGGGCCAGCGAGGAATGGTGGCCCGCGACTGCGCCGCCCGAACGGGTGAGAGCAGGGATCTCGGGCTCTCTGTCGGGCCTCTGAGGAGGAACGAGCGATGATCGTAATCGAGACGCTGCCGGGCGATCTGCCCGCACGCGGTGACATCCAGCCGACCGCTCTACGCACATGGGCCGCGCGCGAGGGCCTGGAGGCGAGGTGCGCCCGCGAGGGCGACCGCCTGCTCGTCGAGAGTTCCGGCAGCCCCGGCTGCTTCGGCGGCTGGGACATCGTCTTCCCGGTCGAGGGCGGGCGCCACTACCGCATCGGCCTCGACTACGCGACTCAGGCGATGGACAGCGTCCTCGACGGCATGCCCGTCTTCGTCTTCTGGACCGACGATGCGGATGAGCGCGTTGACTACGACTACCTGCTTGTTCACGAGCCCGACGCGCCCGCGGGCCGCGCTGAGCGCGTCTTCCGCTGCCCCGATAGCGCCACGCGCGCGGTGGTGCGCGTCGGGGTGCGCTGGACGGCGACGGGCCGCGCGGAGTTCTCCGCGCCCGCCACCGAGCTCGTCGAGGCCCCGCCGCGGCGCGTGCATCGCATCGCGGTGGCGGCTGAGCGCCCCGAGGATCCGCAGAACGTCGCCGACAACGTGCGCCAGTACTGCCGGCTTGCGCGCGACGCCGCTGAGCTGAAGCCCGACCTGGTGCTGATGCCCGAGATCATCCTCCAACTGGGCCTGCCGTCTCCGGCCTATGAGCACGCGATCAGGATCCCCGGCCCTGAGACCGATGCCTTCGCGGAGGTCGCCGCCGGGCACGACATGATGATCGCGTTCTCGACCATGGAGGCCGATGGCGACCTCTACTACAACACGATGGTGCTCTTCGGGCCCGATGGCGCGATCGTCGGCACCTACCGCAAGACGCACCTGGCGATCATGGAGGGCTGGGAGGGCACCACGCCCGGCGATGACCTGCCGGTGATCGACACGCCCATCGGCAAGGTCGCCTGCACGATCTGCAAGGACTCCTCGATCCTCGACTCCTCGCGCGTGCCTGCCATGCGCGGGGCCGAGATCATGCTGCTGTCGATCATGGGCGATCACCGCGCGGTGCAGTGGGAGTGGGCACCCGGGACGTACTCGCCCGACCGCTGGAAGGTCATCATGCGGGCCCGCGCCATCGAGAATCACATGTGGGTGGTGGTCGCGCGCAACAACCGCGAGGGCTCGTGCATCGTCTCGCCCAGCGGCGACATCCTGGCGTGGAACGACGGCCGCCAGCGCATCATCGTGGCCGACTGCGACATCTCGGAGGAGCTGCGCACCTTCCGCGGCTCCACCTTCCGCGACTCGACCTGGGCCGAGCGCCGGCCGAACCTCTACAGATAGCGCTCCGGGCGCTGTGGGGGGCGGCTCGGCCTGGTATACAGATAGCGCATCAGGAATATGATGTCATGTTGTCCATAGAGATCGAACCGGTTGGCGCCGTCGTCGGCGCGCCGGCGGACGCAGATGGTCGCCCGCAGCGCCAGGTGATCGAGATCCGCCCCGAGTATGAGTCGTGCCTGCTGCGCATCGAGGAATGCGAGCACCTGTGGGTGCTCTTCTGGATGAGCGAGCTTGCGCGCGAGGACCGTGAGGTCACGCAGGTGCATCCGCGCGGCGACCGCGAAGTGCCGCTGCACGGCGTCTTCGCCACGCACTCCCCGATGCGCCCGAACCCGATCGGCATGACGCGCGTGCGCCTGATCGCCCGCGACGGCCTGCGTCTGACCGTCGAGGGCCTCGACGCCTTCGATGGCTCCCCGGTGATCGACATCAAGTCGGGGTGAGATGGTAACCGGGAACTGGCAACCGGCACCCGGGGAACGGCAGTCGATGCCGTAGCCGTTCGGAGCGGCCGGGCTTCAGACCGGCCGTGTCGTTTGCCGTTGCCGTTGGGGAGGGCGGGCCGGGCCGGCCTGTGTCGTTGCCGTAGTCGTCAGGAGGGGCGGCGCTCCCACGCCGCCCGGTCGTCTGCCGTCGGCCGTTGCCTTTCGCTGACGTCGCTTGTGGGTCAAGCGTCCGAATGGTAGTCCTTGTCGTTCTTCAGCAGCTTCACACCCCTCCCGTCAATCCGCAGCCATCCGCCTCCCTGATCTGCGATCACGTCCAGGAGTTCTGTAGCTTCGACCTCACCCGTAAAGACCATGCACACGAACCTGAAGAGGTCGAGGGTCCGAATGACAGTCACATTCACACGAGCCGCGTGCCGCGCGACGCCGGGCTCGACCTGCTGATCCTTCGCATCGAGACTTGAGGCATCCAAGAACGTGTTGACTATGAGGATGCCTGGCGTGTCTTCCTCAAGCCCCAACTCCGTCCGATGGTTGTCAACTTGGTTGACGGCGGGCCGCCTGACGTTCTTGCCCAGTCCCTTCACCTCGCCGACCGCAAGGTCAAGTCCGTCGGGGTCCAGCAGCCACAGATCCTCGTGGTACTTCTCGTCTCGTCTAGTTGCGATGCCTATCCAGTCCAGCACCTCGATGACGGCGTCAACGAGAGGATCGCTCTGGGTCACGAGCAGCTTCTTGCGGTCTCGGAATCCCTCAAGCTGGGCCTGGATGGCACTGCGTTGCTCCTCCAACTCCTCGAGTTGCGCAGCGAGTTCCGCCTCTTCCGGGTACGGCAGTTCGTCCAGCCAACCAGGGAGTTCAGTCGCCATCCGCGTCCTGTATCTAACTACGGCCGCCGCACACGTCTTCACGACCTCCGTGACGTCGTCCCACGTGTTACTGGGGAACATGCAGGGCAGATAGAAGACCCTCCCGTACAGCTCGAAGCCCGTGACGGCGCCGCCGTCCGCCGTCGTGCTAAGCACTGCTCCGGGCGCCTTCGGCGGTATCTCGTACGTGTTGAACGTCTGGCCAAATCTGCTCAGATAGCTCGCGAACTCCTGTACGTGGGACTCCTGGATCGTGATGTCCCTCTTGTGGAGCGTATACTGGACGCCGCACAGGCTGAGTATGGCGGCCGAAAGCAGTGCCTCCTTCGCGTCTTCCGAGTCGCGCCGCCCCTCAATCTCCCTCGGCAAGGCGTGCACCAGGCAGCAGACCGCCCCACCAGCCCTGAAGAGCTGCTCGAATTCCTTCTTCCGCCGCAGTACGGCGTGTCTGTCTGTCACGGGCCTGCCCAACTCGTCCTGTCGCAGGAAGGTGCCCGCCCTGAAGACCACGAGGTCGAATCCTGCCCAGGAGACGGACTCACGGGCGGACACGAAGAAGATAGTCATGTCTTCCAGTTCAATCGTCACCTGGTTCAGACGAGTCCCAAACCTGTCGAAACCGTACGCCAACACGTTGATCTTCTGACGGCCAGCACCCGACTGCTGCGGTTCAGTGGTCTTCGACATCGGCGTCCCTCCACGGAGAAGTCGTTGCGCCCCTACTGGACCTCCAGCCCCGCGACAAGCACCTGCGCCGGCGCGCCGAGCTGCCACATCGTGATGGACGCGATCGCGTCCTCAGGCCGCGGGTTGAGCCACTGCATGGTGTAGATGTGCGTCCCCTCGGCCTCGCACGTCATGGGTCCGACGGCCATCGAGCCGTACGCGATGGGGGAGACGCACCACCCGTCCTGCGGGTCGCGCACCTCTATGCCGTAGCGCACCGGGATGGTCTCCGTCGCGCCGGAGGCGTACTCCACCACGTACTCGCCGATGGGCACCCCCGCCCACGAGGCCGGGTCCTTGAAGGCCTCGATCATCGCCTCTCGATCCAGCAGCTCCGCCGTGTGCCCCAGGTAAAGCGCGCGCACTTCGCGACCGATTGGGACGGCCACGCCGGGGCGCCGGTCAGCCGGGAGGGAGATCACCTCAGGCTCCCCTGCGCCGGCGATCGGGTCGGCCCCGATGCGCCACTGCACCAGCGGGCGCCGGGCGAAGAACTGGGCGCTCAGCGGCGGCATGATGGTGAACATGTCCGGCCAGTGGTTCCACGAGTACTCGGCCGCCTCGAGGATCGAGCCGTAGGCGTAGCTCTCGAGGTTCGGCGCGGTCTGCTCGGTCA
>JALGVA010000176.1 GCA_029820295.1 Candidatus Zipacnadia bacterium | reverse complement strand
GCGAACTCCGCCTCGACCGCCTGCCGCGCCTCGTCGGCGCGCTGCTGGGCGGCCGCAAGCTCCGCCTCCAGCTCGTCGATGCGCGCCTGCGCCTCGGCCTGCGCGGCCTCCCGCGCCTGCTCGACCTGCGCCTGCGCCTCGGCCACCTGCGCCGACATGCCGCTCAGCTTCCCGGCGAACTCCGCCTCGACCGCCTGCCGCGCCTCGTCGGCGCGCTGCCGGGCGGCCGCAAGCTCCGCCTCCAGCTCGTCGATGCGCGCCTGCGCCTCGACCTGCGCGGCCTCCCGCGCCTGCTCGATGCGCGCCTCGGCGTCGGCCAGATCGGCGGCCAGGCGCTCGACCTCCTCGGCCGCCTCCGCACGCGCCTGCTCGACCTGCGCCTGCGCCTCGGCCACCTGCGCCGACATGCCGCTCAGCTTCCCGGCGAACTCCGCCTCGACCGCCTGCCGCGCCTCATCGGCGCGCTGCTGGGCGGCCGCAAGCTCCGCCTCCAGCTCGTCGATGCGCGCCTGCGCCTCGGCCCGCGCGGCCTCCCGCGCCTGCTCGATGCGCGCCTCCACGTCCTGGAGTTGCTCGCTCATACGCTGCAGTTCCGCCTGCACGTTCTCGCGCGCCGCGGCCATCTCCAACTCGCCGCGCTTGAGGTCGGTCAGGTCCCGGAGCAGCACCAGGGCGCCCGCCGGCGCCTCACCGCTCCCCAGCGCCATCGCGGTGATCGCCGCCGGGAAGTGACGGCCTGACCCGGTAGTGATCGTAGTCTCCACGGTCACGCGCTCGCCGTCGGCCGCGCAGCGCTCGAGCGCCTGCCGCAGCGCGTCTCGGCCCGATTCGGCGAGCAGGTCAGCCAGTCGCGCGTCCCGCAACTCCGCGCGCGGGCACTCGAGCATCTCCGCCAGCGATGCGCTGGCCCAGGTCACCCTCCCCTCGGCGTCCAGAGCCGCCAGACCGTCGCCCATCATGGTCTCGGTCAACGGGCGGAAGGGCTCGCGGCTCTGCAGCAGCTCCTCCTCGGACAGGCGGTACTCCGTGATCTCCTCGCCCACGACGACGGCGCCGATAATGTTCTCGCGCTCATCACGCACCGGCGCGAAGTTCGCGGCGATGACCGCCTCCCGCCCGTGGGCCAGCCACGTGGCCTCCTTGTCCACGGTGACCCCATCGCGCACAACGGAGCGGAAGGCCGGCAGCATGGTGGGCAGCGAGCGCGGGGGTACCAGCACGTCGAAGAAGTTTTGACCGACCATCTGCTGGCGGGAGTGTCCGGTGACTTCTTCGCAGCGCCGGTTGAAGAACGTGATACGCCCCTCGACGTCGAGGCCCAGGATCATCACGTGGGCGTCGTGGGCGAAGTGCTCGGTCTGCAGCTCAACGGTCCGGGGCGTGTCCTCCTCAGCGGTGACCACGCGTTGCGCCGGCTCGGACAGCAGCCAGCCCAGGCCGAGGAAGAGCAGGACGGTGACGATGCGTGCGGCAAGCTGTGCCGGCGGGACTTCGAGGATCAGGTGACCGAGGAACGAGCCGTCATGGAGCAGCACGCTCTCGACGAGCGCGTTGGTGACCCACGCGATGATTCCCGCCGTGGCGGCGAGCGCCAGGACGGCCGGCCGTGACTTCATAAGAGAGCGCATCAGCTCCCCGACGGCATGCGGCAGCACAGGCCCCCGCCCCACGCACGCTGCGCAGGGCCGGCCCCTTCCGCCAGCCGGCGTGCACCCTCGACTGCGATGTAACGATACGCTACGCCAGTAACGGCTCCGTTGTCAAATGCCCGACCACAAATCCGCCGCCGGCAAGACACGCCTTCGGCCCGGCTGCGGGGAGGAGCGGGCGGCGCCGGGGGCCAACTATCCGTCGGCGCCTGCCGCGCGCCGCTCACGCAGACAGCCGCAGATTCGCCCGGAGGACCGCCATGAGGCCACGTAACGTGCTTGTGTTCATGACGGATGGACACCGCAAGGACATCCTCGGCTGCTACGGCAACGAGCTGCTCGAGACGCCCAACATCGACGCCTGCGCCGCAGCGGGCGTGCGCTTCGAGCGCGCGTTCTGCACGCACTCTGTATGCATGCCCACCCGCGCCTCGGTTTACACCGGCCGTTACCCCCACATCCACGGCGTGTGGGCCAACGGCGTCGCCCTGCGCCGCAGCGAGCTGACCATGCCCGCGGTGCTGGCGCAGGCGGGCTGGGCGACGGGCGCGGCCGGGAAGGTCCATCACGAGCCCCAGCAGCTCTATCCGGGCCGCACCGTGCCCGCCATCCAGGGACCGTACTACGGCTTCGACGAGGTGCACATCAGCGAGAACAAGCCGGGCGAGGAGTACCTGGCCTTCATCGACCGCGAGTTCCCGGAGCTGTCCGAGCGCGCGCGCACGCGCACCGACATGCCCGCCGAGGCGCACGAGCTAACCTGGATCACCGATCAGGCCATCGGCTTCATGCGCCGGCGTGCCGCCGCCGGCCGGCCCTTCTTCTGCCACTGCTCCTACCACGAGCTGTCGCCGCCCTGCCACCCGCCGGTGCAGTGGACCGGGCACTACGACCCGGCCGACATGCCGGTGCCGGAGCTGCGTGCGGATGATCTCGCCAAGAAGCCGCCGTTCTACCGCGAGTGCTACGAGGGCTACGTGGCCAACGGCCGCCAGCCCGATGAGCCCGCGCTGCGCCGCGCCATCGCGAGCTGCTACGACCAGATGCGCTTCATCGACCACCAGTTCGGGCGTGCGCTGGCGGCGCTCGAGGAGATGGGCGTGGCCGACGACACGCTGGTGGTCTTCCTGGCAGACCACGGGCTGTCGCTCAACGATCACTTTCAGTGGCGCCACGGCCCGTTCCTGTTCGACCAGGTGATCAACATCCCCATGATCTGGCGGCTGCCCGGCGGCGCGTCCGGTGAAGTCAGCGCCGAGATGGTCGAGGGCGTCGATGTCATGCCCACCATCCTCGAGTGGTGCGGCGTCGAGGCCCCGCCGGGGTTGCAGGGCCGGTCGATCCTGCCGATCCTGCGCGGCGAGCCCGGCGCACGCGGGCGCGAGTCGGTGCTCATGCAGGAGCGGCAGGCCCCCGACCTCGACGCGCGCGGCCTCGACCCTGAGCGCATTACCCAGTGGGCGGTGCGCACGCAGGAGTGGAAGCTGGTCCACTATCCCGGCGAGGAGTTCGGCGAACTCTACGACCTGCGGAGCGACCCCGGAGAGTTCGACAACCTGTGGGCCGACCCGGGCTACGCCGCGCGGCGGGCGGAGATGGAGCGGCTGCTGCTCGACCGCATCGCCGAGGCGCGCGACCCGCTGCCGGTGCGGGAGTACCACTGGTAAAGCGCCCGGCGCCTGCGGAGCGCGTCTCGCAGGAAGGGACTTGCGCCCCTCGTGCACAAGAGAGTCCCGCAGGACGTCATGTCGGACACCCGGGGGCGTTCCCGATGCGCGCGATCCTCCTGACCGTCATCGCCCTGACCGTCCCGTCGCTGGCCCTCGCCCGGCCCATACCCGTGCAGACCGCAGACGGCCTGTCGCTGCGCATCGACGACGCGGGCGCGGTCACCACCCTGGCCTTCGACGGAGCGGACGTGCTCGCCGCGCCCGGCGGCTTCTCCCTGTGCGACTACGCGGACCGGCCCGAGCCGGTGAACCTGATCCCCAACGGTGGCTTCGAGAAGGGCGCGCAGGGCTGGGGCCTCGGCGCGGGACAGGCCATCGACGAGGAGATCGCACACTCGGGGCAGCGCTCCGTGCGGCTGAGCATACCCGCCGGCGAACCCGGCAAGTCGAACGTCGGCGTGACCGTGCCGGTCAGGCCGAGCACGCGCTACCGTGCCGAGCTGTGGATTCGCCGCGAGAATGTCGGCGTGACCGGCACCTACGTCTCCGAGCGCGATGACGCCGGCAACCTGACCGGCACGCGCACGCAATACGGCCGGAGCGTGCCCGCCGTCGATGGCGTCTGGCACCACCAGGTCTGGGAGCTGACCACCCAGGCCGCGACCACGCAGCTCAACATCCGCGGCGACATCTACAACTCCACCGGCACCATCTGGCTCGACGACTTCGCGCTCTACGAGCTGGGCGAGGGCGACTACCGGCCCATCGAGGCCACGGCAAGCGTCGACGGCGAGTCTGTGCGCATCAGCGGCGGGCTCCCCGACGCCAACCTGCAGCTTGAGGCGACGCTGGCCGGCGATGACGACTGCATCCGCGTCGAGGGCCTGCTGAGCGACACCACCGGCGCCGACCGCGCGGTGGGCGTGCGCTTCTCGCTGCCGGTCGATGCCGAGGGCTGGACCTGGTGGAGCGATGCCGAGGAGCGCGCGACCGTCGGGCCCGGCGACCTGCTTCGGAACACCTATGACTGCCGCGCGGGCATCGGGTTGTGCTCGGTCTACCCGTGGTCGGCGCTCAGCGGCCCGGAGGCCGGCCTGAGCCTCGCGCTGCCGCTTGCGCAGGGGCCGCGCGTGTTCGTCATCGAGCACGACCAGCGCGACCCCGCCACTCACCTGACCTTCTACGCCGGGCTGTGCGCTGAGGCGGGACAGCACCCCGGCGAGTTCCCGTTCTCGTTCGTGATCTACCGCCATGACCCGGCATGGGGCATGCGCTCGGCCATGGAGCGCTACTACGCACTCTTCCCCGAGAGCTTCGTCAAGCGCCCACCGTTCGAGGGCTATCTCAACTACGCGAACCTCGAGCGCTTCGACCCGACGACCCACGAGCTGGTCATCGGCACGGTGCGCCTCGACGACTTCAGCGACTTTGGCGAGGGCTACGACTTCATCTACCACTGCCACGGCTGCTACGACTTCCGCATGGTGCCGTGGGACGATCCGGTCCGGCCCTCGGATGAGGTTGTGCTGGGGCTGCTCGGGGAGATGGTTGCGGCCGAGGAGGAGCAGCCGCGCGGCTACGTTCCGACCGCCGAGACCATCAGGAAGCTGTGCTACGGCGAGTCCGGACACATCAGCTACATCGGTGACACCCGCTACTGGCGTCCGCATGAGGGCTACAATCACACCGACGATGCGGGCTGGGGGCTGAACTTCCGCGTCAACGAGGACCCCGACGTGTCATCCGCGGTCGCCGACACGACGCGCAGCCGCATCGAGGCCTACGAGGCCGAAGCAGAGCGCCGCCCCTTCCAGGGCACCATCACCGCCGACGCCATCGAGGGCTACCACTCGCTGCAGCGCGAACCGAACTGCCGCCGCGAGCACTTCGCCACCACACTGCAGCCGCTGACCTTCACCAGGGACACGCTGACCGTATGCATGCCCAACACCATCTGGGACCTGCACGAGAAGTCGTGGTGGCCGCTGACCCAGGAGCACCAGGTCGTGGTCTACGGCAACGCCAACGGCTACGGGCAGATGTTTACCATGCCCTTCATCGACGTGCCCATGGTCGAGTTCGACTGGGACCGCGCCCACCCCGGACGCTTCGACCGCTATCTGCGCGCCACCGCGCATCACAAGATATGGCGCTTCTGGCGCGTGTGCGCCGGCGGCGTCAGCCAGGGCGAGGATGACCCGGAGATCGTGCGCAAGCACTTCGCGCGCGGCCTGGCGTACGCAGTCTACCCGGCGGTCTACCCGCTCTACGAGCGGGCCGGACGCGAGCACCGCGCGCTCTACCGCCGCTACGTTCCGGCCATCGAGGAGCTGTCTCTCGCGGGGTGGGAGCCGGTCCCGCACGCCCGCGCGACCGATGGCGTCATCGTCGAGCGCTTCGGCACCTTCGCCGATGGCGAGCTGCACCTGACGCTGCGCAACTACGCCGCCGAGCCGGTGACCGCGACCGTCACGCTCGACCGCGCGCCGCTGGGCATCCCCGACGACGCCGAACTGGTCGCCGCGGACCTGCTCCGCGGGCAGGCGGTGACCGAGCCGGTGAAGGAGAGCTGGCAGGTCACGGTCGGCGCCGATGACGCGCGCGCGTTCTGGATCGGTACCCGCGCCCGGCTCTCCGACCGCGGCTTCCGCCTGGCGGGGCGCACGCTGGGGAAGATCGACCGCCTCTTTACCGGCGACCTGACGGACGAAACGCACGCGCTGCTCGCAGATGCCATGCGCCTCGCGCAGCAGGGCGAGAGCGCGTCAGGCGCCGAGGCGTGCCGGCTGGCGGTCGAGCTGGCCGACTCGGCGGACGCGCTGCGGGCGGCGATCGACACGCGGGCGCCGGTAGACCTGGCGAAGCTGGTGCTGCGCGTGCACGCGGAGCTGGCCTGCGTGGCGGCGGGGGAGCTGGGGATCGCGATGCACCCCGGGGGTTCGTTTGAAGCCCCACGCGGTGGAACAATTGAGTGGCCCTTGACCCCGAGCGGCTTCGAGTTCGACGAGGCGATCGACACGGGAATACTCTCCCCATGGCCGGAGCTCGCGGAGATGGCGAGCATCCGTGAGAGGGAGGGAGAACTCCGGGGCTGGGTCGAGCTGCCCGCACAGCACGAGCGGGAGCTGCTGCCCTACGTGCTCGAGTTGCGTGGCGAGCGCGACGGCGTCCCGTGGATGACCGCCGGGCTGTTTGATGTGCAGCAGTGGCGGCCGGTGAAGGTGGCGGTCGCCCCCCGGCGCGTCTTCCGCGGGGAAGAGCGAACCCTCACGCTCACCATCGAGAGTTCCTGGATGTCGAAGGTCACGCTTCGCCTCGATGCGCCCGCCGGCGTCACCATCGAGCCGGAGGAGATGGAGCTGCTGGTCAGCGGAGAGCCAACGCGGCGGCAGGTGACCTTCAGGCTCGAGGAGACGGTTCAGCTCGGACAACTCAAGATCCGGTGGCAGACCACCAGTGAGGAGCAGCCGCGCAACAACCTCGCCGGCGAGGTGCACCTCAGCGTCTCCGAGCCGGTGCCGAGCATCACCATCGAGCGCACCGGCGCGAAGCCGACCATCGACGGCGACCTCGGCGACACCGTCTGGCAGCGCGAGCCCGACATCCCCGCGCTGGGCATCCTCGCCAACGGCGATCCCGCCACCGAGGCCACGCAGGTGTGGCTTGCCTGCGATGACGACGCCTTCTACGTCGCCTTCCGCTGCTCCGAGTCGCAGATGAACAAGCTGGTCGCGAAGCACAACGAGCGCGGTGCGCCGCTGTATCAGGACGATGACGTCGAGGTATTCATCCAGGTGCCGGGTGCGACCGTCGTGCGGCAGTTCGCGGTCAACGCGCTGGGCACCATCAGCGACAACTTCGGCAACACCGCGCCCTGGCGCGCGGCGGCGAAGCAGTACGAGGATCGCTGGACGGTCGAGATCGCCATCCCGTGGTCGGTTCTCAGCGTCGAGGCCACACCCGCGCCCGGCGACTCGTGGGGCATGCAGTTCGGCCGCCAGCAGAAGGCGCAGCAGGAGACCACCGCCTGGACGCCGGGCCGGGCCTTCAACGTCCCCGAGGGCTTCGGGCTGGTGGTGTTTGAGTGAACCGAGAACGGCGCCGGGGGCCTGGACGCGAGTGGACGCGACAACGGCACCCGGGAGGCAACCGATGACCCGACACCCTACCGCCGCACTCATCCTCGCCCTCGCCATCACCTGCGCGCACGCGCAGGACATCTCCGTGCCCATGGGGCCCGAGGAGGGCTGGTTGGCCGCAGCCGGCTGGACCGGCGGCGCCGGCGCCGAGCAGTACTCGCACACCCTCGAGGACGGCGTCGCGGTCTTCCGCGCATCCGGCGGCGGCGCAACCATGATCTGGCTGCGCCCGCTCGCCGATCTCGGCGACCTGTCCGGCATCCGCTTCGCCTCGCTGCGCTACCGCGCCGAGGGCATCGACCCGAACCTGTTCTCCTACTTCCTCTACGCCGACGCGGGCGACGAATCGGGCTTCTCGGGCAAGAACATCCTGCTTGAGGCGAGCAACCTCATCATCGACGGCGGGTGGCACATCGCCACCGCGCCCATTGACCTGGGCGCGCCCATCGCGCGCATCGGCCTGCGTTTCGCGGGGCTCCCCGAGCAGGAGGGACGCCTCGACGTCGAGTGGCTGCGCCTCACCGCCGAGTCCCCCCGCTTCCCCATCGCGCAGACGCTGGCGTGGCAGCCCGCAGAGGCCCCCGCGCAGCCGATCTCACTCGACGGTCTGTGCAACCTCGACCTCGGCGGCACCCAGAAGGCGCTGGCGCTCGCCGACTGGTTCGACACCCCGGCGGTCGAGATCGCGGGGGCACGCTTCGCGGTGCGGCTGGACGACCCGGTCGCGTTCTCGACCTCGAAGCAGGAGACCACCGTGACCGACGTCCCGGTGGGGAGGGCCGCCGCCGAGCTGCACCTGCTGATGGGCGGCGACTTCGCCCCGCAGAGGCTGGGCTATCACGGCTATGAGAGCGGCGACCGCATCTGGATACCCACCAAGTTCCTCGTGACGGTGCACTACGCCGACGGCAGTTCGCTTGAGCAGATGCCGTTCTGCGTGGACACCGGTGACTACGGCATGTGGCGCGGCCTGCACGTCTATGCGCTCACCGCCGACCCGGCGAAGACCATCGATCACATCACCATGCGCGACGGGACACGCTACAACCGCTTCCTGCTCGTGGCCGCGACCGTGGCGGACACCGCGACGCTCATGCCCGAGCTGCCCGGCGAGGCCTGGGCCACGCCCGCCGGCGAGGAGCCCGCGCCCCAGGCCCCCTCGGTGCGGGTCATCGGCCCCGACGACGCGGGCGGCGGGCTGGTCGGCGTGATCGAGGCGCGCAACACCGGCGGCCGCCTCTTCTTCGACCCGCGCATCGGCTGCTCGCTCATCGGCGTGGGCAATCGCCGCTACCCGCAGGCGAGCTTCACCACCGGCCGCGGGGTGGCACTGTTTGCAGTGCGCGAGGGCTTCACCGCCTGGGACGGGCGCGATTTCGAGGAGATCCACCGCACTATCGGGGACACTGCCGCCACCGTGACCATGCGGAGCGACGAGGCCCGCGCCGAGGTGCGCGTGACCATCACACCGCTTGAGGGCGATGAGGTGCGGCTCGACTTCGCGGTGCGCAACCTCGCCGAGCAGCCGCGCCGCCTCGACCTGACCCTCCCGCGCGTGACCTTCACCTGCCGGGACCCGTGGTACCTGTATCCGGCGATGGCCGTCTCCTGGAGCAACCGCGACCGCGTGCTGCGCCAGACCCACGCGGGCTACTTCCCGGTGCAGTTCATGGACGCTTACGACCGCAGCACCGGCGGCGGGCTCTACCTGATGACCCGCGACACCGAGGGCCTGCTGCGCCGGTACGTGCTCGCCAAGAGCGGCGACGACATCACCCAGTCGATCGAGTACCAGTACCAGAACTTCGCCGCCGGCGAAAGTCGCGACTACCCGAGCGCCTTCCTGGG